>CAZJLZ010000030.1:0-4471 GCA_964546775.1 uncultured Cryomorphaceae bacterium
AATGCGGTACATATAACCTACGTCCCTGGCCACCACACAAATCAGCGCCATGAGAAACCAAAACGCGGAATACCATGTCCAGGAAATATTTCCGAGTGCATCTTTATAGTTGACCTTGATGTACTTTCCCCCGGGATGTTCCACAAATTCGGCAGGGTCGTCTAGATTGGTCACGTCGTCATTATTCGAGTCGATCCATTCGTACTCTCCCATTCCGGAAGTTGCTTCTTCGAATCTTACATCATTTAAATTGCTAACGAGCAGGTAAGTGGCCACTCCCAACCCGATGATTACCGGAATCATTATTTTCTTAACTCCGAGCTTGTCGGTAATATCACTTTCTTTGGTGGCCAATTGCACAGTGTATTTTGATGCGCTAAAGGTTTTAAAAATTACACGATTTCCGATCATGAAAAAAGTATATTTTCTCGCCAGTTGTTCCACTTGTACGCGAATAATGAAACAACTACCCCTACATGATTTCGAAAAACAGGAAATAAAGTCTAAGCCCATCACTCCTGATCAACTGGATTCCCTGAAAAAGATAGCCGGAACTTATGAGGTTCTTTTCAGCACGCGAGCAATGAAGTTTAAATCAATGGGTTTGAATGCGACGAGTCTGGATGAGAGCGACTACAGAAAGTTAATAATACAAGAATATACTTTTTTAAAGCGACCGGTATTTATTGTCGATGACAGAATGTTCATAGGTAATTCAATAAAAGTCGTGGAGGAGTTAAAAGGAGTAATCCGATGACATACTTAACTATTTTTAACGATCATTCGGACAACATTTTCATGGACGACGCGCTATAACCAGGTAATGTAACCGTCGCGGGAACCAGATTTTATTCATTTGAAAATAGTAAAGGATAATCAATCTCCTTTTATATTGAATAATTACCGGTGATGAATCCACACGAACCTGTTGGCAATTTTACCGTACAATCCATCAACAATCAGTTACTTTTACTGTTATATTTCATAATACCTGCAAGACATGAAATCGTTACTTAAAAAACTACAGCAGTTCGAACTTTGGTTCAATGAGAAATTTGGTTGGTTTTTCACCAATGGTATGAAATCAATTGAAAATCAGAACTTGAGCGAACTATAACTGTACACAAATGTTTTTGGGCTCTGTAAAAAAGCGCAGTGCCTCCCATCCGCCTTCGCGGCCTACGCCGGAATTCTTTGTTCCGCCGAATGGTGTGCGTAAATCCCGCACCAACCAGCAATTGATCCAAACGATTCCGCTTTCCAGCTGATCTGCAATGCGATGTGCTCGTATCAGGTCATTGGTCCACAATGTGGCAGATAAACCATACTCTGTATCGTTAGCCATAGCTAAAACTTCTACTTCTGTATCGAAGGGCATCACCGTCACCACGGGTCCAAAAATCTCTTCGCGATTCGTTCTACAAGCCTGTGGTAAACCGGCGATAATAGTAGGTTCCAGATAATAGCCATCAGAGAATACTCCTTTCATTTTAATCCGATTGCCGCCTGCGAGGATTTCGCCTCCTTCTGCTTTTGCAATTTCAATGTGTTCGAGCACTTTTTTCAGGTGACCTTCAGACACCATCGCCCCCATCTTTGTTTCATCGAGCGAAGGATCACCTACGTCCATTTTTTTGGTTTTCTCCACGAAAGCATTTACAAACCGGTCGTAAATCGATCGCTCCACAAATATCCTGGAACCACATAAACAAATTTGTCCCTGGTTCGCAAACGACGACCGCATGGTGGTAGCCAGCATTTCATCGAAATCGCAATCCGCAAAAATGATATTTGGGTTCTTTCCGCCGAGTTCAAGAGATAATTTCTTAAACATTGGTGCTGCAATCGATGCGATCGCGGCTCCGGTTTTAGTACCGCCCGTAAATGAAATGGCTTTGATGGATGGATCCCGCACAATTGCATCGCCCACTTTTGGCCCCAGGCCATGAATCACATTAAAAACCCCCTTTGGCATCCCGGCCAGATCGCACAGCCGGCAGAGAAGATACGCTGTATATGGAGTTATTTCAGAAGGTTTGGCGATCACACAATTTCCGGCGGCCAATGCCGGTGCAATTTTCCAGGTGAACAGGTAGAGCGGAAGATTCCACGGTGAAATACAACCGACAATGCCGATCGGTTTCCGGGTAGTGTAGTTAAAAGCCCCTGAGGACATTTGATGTGATTCCGAAGAAAAATGCACAATTGCAGTGGCAAAAAAGTCGATGTTGCTCGAAGCGCGCGGAATATCTACTGCTTTCGCCAGGCTTACCGGTTTCCCATTGTCTTTGGATTCGGCGGCTGCCAATGCCTCAAGGTTCTCGTCGATCAACTGAGCCAGTCGCCTTAGGATTTCAGAGCGTTTTGCCGTATTCATTCCAGACCATTTGGGAAATGCCTTTTCTGCTGCGGAAACCGCCATATCTACATCGCGTTTATCGGAGTCCGGAATCAGGGAGTAAACCTTACCAGTAGCGGGTTCGATATTATCAATAAATTTACCGGATTGGGGTTCCTGATATTCACCGTTGATGTAGTTGAGAATTTTTTCCATGGTGGCTCAGGTTTTAGAAAACCAAAAGTAAGCATTGCCACAAAAAAGAAAAGAGGGCCGTTGCCCTCTTCACTTTTCATTTGATGCGAAATAGATTAAACCAAAATCTATGTTGAGAATTGTGGTTTTGTTGAGATATTCAAATTTAGTGGCTATTGTCCGCTCATAGTGTTAAGGGGTGGTTAACAGATGTTAAATTTCGTTAACCAGCTGTAATGCGGTAGCTTATACGTACCTTTGAAGCTGTGAAGAAGCAATTTATTAAGTGGTTGGTCGGACTTATCAGCGTAGCCTTAATCGGTCTCATCACCATTCAATATTACTGGATTGAGAATTCAATGGAATTGAGAAATGCTCAGTTCTCTTTTGGCGTGCGTTCTTCCTTAAGCCGTGTAGCCAACCAATTGGAAACCATTGAAGCCCGCGACCGGATGCGCCAACAAGGCATCAAAGAGCAATGGCTGACCAACACAGATTCTATTTTACTTCGACAATTCCAAACTTCAGCCACTGCACAAGTTGATACCGTCTGGGTTCAGCAAGACGGCCAATTAAAACCGGTGGAAATTACGAATGAAAGATACAGTGGAATTGTGCGCGATGAAATGAAATCGTTGCCTCCGGGAGAAGGTCTTTCTCCTCCCATGAATGAATTGATTGACTCGGTTCATCAGGTCACTGCGGGATGGTCTCAGCAGAGCACCATGCAATTACTCGAAGAGCTTTTTTCCGGGTATTTGTCTTTAAACCTTCGGCAGCCTATAGAAGAACGCCTCAATAAAGTTACTCTGGATTCATTGATTCGGATGGAACTTAAAGAACGCGGAATCAATACAGATTTCGAATTTGCTGTTTTCAATTCGTTTGACCAGCCCGTATTGGCCAGTACAGAAGACACAGACCGCATTCAGGATATTTTCCGAAACGGATATTCCACGCGACTATTCCCCAACGACTTTTTTCAGGAAATGAATAACCTGAGGGTGTTTTTCCCCAATCAGCGTGTATATCTTATCGAAACTATGTGGGAAATGCTTGCGACCGCTGGAATTTTTATTCTCATCATTATTCTCGCCTTTGCCTATTCCATACGCACCATTGTATGGCAGAAAAAAGTATCCGAAATCAAAAACGATTTCATCAACAATATGACCCACGAACTAAAAACACCCATTTCAACCATTTCCCTGGCGTGCGAAGCCCTGGCCGATCCCGATATGATCAAAAGCCAAACGAAGGTGGATAATTTTGTGGGAATGATCCGCGATGAAAACAAAAGACTCGGCGTATTGGTTGAGAATGTTTTACGCAGTGCTGTGCTCGACAAAGGAGAAGTTATCGTAAAACCGGAAACCATCGATTTGAGTGAATTGATTAACGAAGTAATTCACAACAGCCAGATTCAGGCATCAAAAAAGCACGGGAGTATTGTTGCCAATTTGCAGGCACAGAATCACACGGTTGAAGGAGACCGGATTCACCTGACGAATGTGTTGTACAACCTGATCGATAACGCTGTCAAATACACACCTCAAAAGCCAGTCATTGAGATTTCAACCAAAGACAAAGGTTCGTGTGTAGTCGTTAGCGTGAAGGACAATGGTATCGGTATCTCCCGGGAAAACCAGAAAAAGATATTTGACAAACTTTATCGCGTTCCCACTGGAAATATCCATAATGTCAAAGGATTCGGGCTCGGACTGAGCTATGTAAAAAATATTATCGACAAGCACCACGGAAAGATTACCGTGAATAGTGAGTTGAAAAAAGGAAGTACCTTTAACTTGTTTATCCCCCACCGCTATGAGTTCAATGAATAAAACGAAATTATTACTCGCCGAAGACGATCCGAATCTGGGAAATCTGCTGAGCGAATATCTGGAAGCAAAAGGATTTGAAGTCGATTTGTGTAAAGAC
>CAZJLZ010000031.1:0-2607 GCA_964546775.1 uncultured Cryomorphaceae bacterium
AGAACTCCAGGCATATATTTTTTTGCCGATGTGATAAGTCGAAATGGAAAGGTGCAGTTTTCGTTTCGGCGACTGGTATTTTACCGCGTTCGAAACCATGTTGTAAATGATGCTTTTGAGTGCAAGTTTGGAATAGGTGATATTTTTGACCTTAAAGTCTGTAACGATTTCGTTGTCGTCGATAAGGAAGCTCATTTCATTTTGCTCGAGGATGGTAGAAAGCGTTTGTTCAAAATCGTTGTCGACAATATCTGTTTGGGAGGCCCGGTCAATTCTGATCAGATTTTCAATATTGCCGATGGTTTCTTTCAGGCTGTCGATGGATGTTTTCATCTTTTCGAGCAATAAAAGCTGGTCGGGATCTTTAATTTTGGAGCGTATCGTAAAAATCCGGAGCAGGCCTTCCAGGTTGCTGATGGGAGACTTCAGATCGTGAGAGGAGGCGTAAATAAAACTGTCGAGTTGTTTGTTCGTTTCGATCAATCCGCGGTTGATTGATTTCAGTTCACGGCGCGAGTCCTGCAAGGCACTGAATGTTGCCGTAACCAGCAACACAGCGACTCCCATAATGATCATGATAATGATGGTATTAATGACCAGTAGTATTCTGGAAATGCTTCTGGAAACGGCTCCCAATTGATCTGAGAATTCCCTTTCAAGGACAGTGAGCTCACTGGTAATGGTCGTTAGTTCGGCCATAAACCGGGATCTTTCACCTCGGCTCAGATTGTCGCTTTCGATGGCTGCGTGTATTTCTTCGCCGAGTAAAATAATCTCTCCGACCTTTTCATCGCCTTCTTCCCAGATATTGATCGGTTCTCTGAAAAACCAATAATCGTGAAACTTTTTATAGAGCCAAATAAGTTCCTGCAGATCTTCGGGATGGTTTTGGCCTTGTAAAAAGCCATGTTCAACTTCCTCTATATCGGCATTGGTCGCCATGGCTACCCGGGCCAGACTATCACCAACCGGAATGCTGATGTATTCTTTAAACTCCTCGTAATGTTCTTCCTTTTGATCCACCAGATACAGCATCAGGTATTGGGCAGCATCTTTTTGTCCTTTTGAATAGTGCGATTCTCCGTGGATGTACGCGCGCACAGCGCTGGTCGATTTAATGGTGAAGTAGTTGATGGCCACCAATACGATGGCAGAAATGAAAACGGTAACAACGAGAACGGGCCCCCGGTATCGCGATGGTACCCGCATTTTTTGAAGAATTTTAGGCATCTATTTCAGCTAAAGCTTCGGTTTCTTTTCATAGCGGAATCCGAAGATACAAAACAGGTGCCCAAAACCAACCCAAATAGTTGCCAAAAGAACACAGACCGATTTATCTTTCGCTTCGAACAGCGGCAGCATTTATGTGTTTGTATAGAAAGCACTGACGAAAACACTACTTTTGCATTTAAATCAGTGGCCTCTTTTTGGAAAGCAAATCAGTCATATCGATCAATCAGGTTGTAAAGCGTTTCAGAGGTGCTATTGAACCCACGGTAAAAGGTATTTCACTCAATATCTACGAAGGTGAAATTTTTGGTTTACTTGGCCCCAACGGAGCGGGCAAAACCACCACTATTTCTATGATATGCGGTTTATTGCGACCGGATTCGGGCAGCATCAGCATCAATGGACTGGACGTGCGCCAGCATTTTGAACGCGTAAAGTGCGACATTGGCGTGGTTCCGCAGGATATCGCCTTGTTCGAAATGTTGAATGCACGCGAAAACCTGCGTTTCTTCGGAAAAATGTACGGTTTGGATCCGCACGAACTCGAGGATAAAATTGAGCTCTACCTTCATAAATTCGGGTTGTCGGCCCATGGTAACAAAAGACTCGTTTATTTTTCGGGTGGAATGAAGCGCCGGATCAATTTGATTGCCGGATTGCTGCACGAACCCAACATCGTGATTCTCGACGAACCTACGGTAGGTGTGGATGTTCAGTCGCGCAATGTGATTCTGCAGTTCCTGAAGGAATTGAACAGCAAAGGGGTAACCATTCTTTATACGAGTCATTTGCTTGAAGAAGCTCAGGATCTCTGTACCCGCGTTGCGATTATCGACCGTGGCGAAATCCTGGCCAAAGGCATTCCGCAGGAGCTGATTGATCAGACCGAGGGTGTCAGCAATCTGCAGGGATATTTTCTGCAGCTCACCGGAGAAAAACTGCGCGATTAATGTTTCGGCGATTTAAGGCATCGGCATACAAGGACATGCTCATTCTTAGCAGGGATAAGGCCGGTCTGGCCATTCTCTTTTTTATGCCGGTGATCCTCATCTTCATTATGACGGTGATTCAGGACTCGGCCTACAACACCATTAGTCAAAACAGCCTGCCCATCGTGTTCGTCGACAACGATCGCGATTCTCTTGGATCTTCCATTTACCACGGACTCAACAATAATCCACTCAGCGATCTGGTAACCGAAGAGGGCGGTAAAACTTTTGACGCTGCCAGTGCTCAAAAGGCGGTTTCGGAAGGTCGCTATTTGTTGGCGGTTATTATTCCCGAGGGTGCATCTGAAGCCATACGCAATAGCATTTCAAAAAACATCGACAACGCCCTGAGTGATGAACCTGGAGTATATGCTCCAACCGATTCGGT
>CAZJLZ010000032.1:0-2952 GCA_964546775.1 uncultured Cryomorphaceae bacterium
GGTGTAGGGGGAATAGAAGCAGAAGCTGCCATTCTCGACCAACCCATTTACTTCATCATGCCGCAAGTGGTAGGATTAAAACTCACCGGTAAATTGCCGTTGGGAACTACTGCTACCGACATGGTCCTCACCATCACCCAATTGTTGCGGGAACACAATGTGGTCGGTAAATTTGTGGAAGTCTTTGGTCCGGGGCTCGATCACCTTTCCGTACCCGACAGGGACACCATTGCCAACATGTCCCCGGAATTTGGATGTACGGTAACCTATTTTCCGATAGATGACCGAACGCTCGAGTACATGTCAAAAACCAACCGAAAGCAAAGCCAGATCGAGTTGGTAGAGGATTATTCAAAAGCCAATATGCTTTGGCGGGAAAACGAATCCGCCATAGCGTACAGCAGTGTCGTTGAGCTGGATCTATCTACCGTAGAGCCGACGGTTTCCGGTCCGAAACGACCGCAGGATAAGATTTTGGTGAAAAACCTGAAAGAGCAGTTTGGTGATCTGCTCGAATCCGGCTTTTCACGACGGTATTTACCCATCAGTGAACGCGCAGTAGGTCGGTGGAAAGAAGAGGGCGGTGAAAATCAACCCACCGAGCAAAAGGGTACCTCAGAAGCAGAAGTCGAAGTAGAATCCGAAATCCCGGGACTGAAATCGGTGCGGGTAAAGATTCACAACGATGAATTTTCATTGCACGACGGATCCATAGTGATTGCGGCGATTACCTCTTGTACCAATACCTCCAATCCAAGTGTAATGATCGGTGCAGGTTTGGTAGCGCGCAAAGCGGTCGAATTGGGGTTGGATGTCAAGCCCTGGGTAAAAACCTCATTGGCTCCAGGATCAAAAGTAGTGACGGATTACCTGAAAAAAGCGGAATTGCTGGATGATCTCGAAGCTCTGCGATTTCACACCGTGGGTTATGGTTGTACATCCTGTATTGGAAATTCAGGACCGCTGCCTCCGCATGTCGCAAAAGCCGTAACAGAAAATGAATTGGTGGTGGCATCAGTGCTTTCCGGAAACCGGAATTTTGAAGCGCGCATTCATCCACAGGTAAAAATGAATTTTCTCATGTCTCCGATGCTCGTTGTAGCATATGCACTGGCAGGACGGGTCGATATCAATCTTTTTGAAGAGCCGCTCGGATACACCCCCAACGAGGAACCGGTTTTTTTGAAAGATATCTGGCCTTCGAATGATGAAATCAGCGAAATGATGGAACGGGTATTATCACCGGATGATTATGAAAGAAGTTACGGAGAAATATTTGAGGGCAGCGAGCAATGGAAGGAAATGAAACCACCGGAAAGCAAGGTATACCAATGGAATCCGAATTCTACATACATCAAAGAAGTACCATTTTTTAAAGGAATCCCGACCGATGTCCCACAAGCGGAAGACGTTATAGGAGCCCACGTGTTACTGAAACTTGGCGATTTTATCACCACGGATCATATCTCACCTGCCGGTTCTTTCGGAGCCACCAGTCGTGCGGGCCAGTACTTGATTGACCGGGGTGTTGAACAGCGACATTTCAATTCATACGGTTCCCGGCGCGGAAACGACGAAGTGATGGTTCGAGGTACTTTCGCAAATGTTCGCATTAAAAACCAACTTTCCGACCACGAAGGTGGGTTTACCAAACACATTCCCAGCGATGAAGCAATGACTGTTTTTGACGCAGCAGAAAAATATATAGAAGAAGGCACGCCGTTGATCGTTTTGGCTGGTAAAGAATATGGAAGTGGATCTTCCCGGGATTGGGCAGCTAAAGGGACCTCGCTACTTGGGATCAAAGCTGTTATTGCCGAAAGCTATGAACGCATTCACCGCAGTAATCTGGTAGGAATGGGAGTTTTACCTTTGGAGTACATTGATGCTCAAAACGCCACTTCTCTGAATCTGACGGGAAAGGAAAAGTTTACGATCACCGGCATTAAATCAGGTCTTGTTCCCTTAAAATTACTGCACGTTACTGCATTCAGAGATGATGGTAGCGTTACGGATTTTGAAGTCAGATGCAGGCTGGATTCCAAAGTCGAAGTGGAATATTATCTCAATGGCGGTATTCTTCACTACGTTTTACGGCAGTTTTTAAATAGTTGAATTTCAATCTAACACTAAAATTTTTCCGGCTTGATAAAAAAGTTTATTTATTCTACGGAAACCATTTGGTTATATTTGAAGCTGTTTAATCTAAAATATGAGCACATGAAGAAATTTATACTGATAATCATTGCCGTGACCTTTTGCCTGACAGGATATTCGCAGAAATATGAAGATGTAATTTATCTCACAGATGGAAGTATTGTTAAAGGTAAGATCCTGGAAAACGTGCCCGGACAGCAGGTGAAAATCAAATCCGGTTCGAGTACGTTCTTGTATCAACCCGATCAAATTGATCGGATTGAGAAAGAATTGAAATTTAAAGAAGGTGGAATCGAGTCGGGAATTATTGGATTGGCAGAAGTGGGATACAGCATTGGTTTCGGAGAATATGCCGCCCACTCATTAAAATTTAATGCAATTGGAGCATATCGCTTCAGTCCTCATTTTTCTGCAGGAATAGGTACCGGACTCCGATATTATTATACATCAGCGTACGGACTCGATAAGAACCCCTTTCTACCTGCTCTCGGTGATTTACGCGTGAATTTTTCGAAAAATAGTTTTTCACCCTATGTGTCGCTCACGGGAGGATATGCCTTCGACATAGGGAATGGATTTAGTCCTTTTGGTTTTTTAATGAATTCCAGTGTCGGTATGAGTATGAGAATGAGCGAAAGGCTTGTACTCCATGCCGGAGTAGGATATGATCTGCAGTCATTTATACATTCATATCAAGTAGTAAAATTTACTGAATTTCCTTTTTATGAGATTGTTAACGTTGAAGAACCTGGTCTTATTCACGCTATCAGCCTGAATGTTGGGGTTAGTTTTTAA
>CAZJLZ010000033.1:0-7531 GCA_964546775.1 uncultured Cryomorphaceae bacterium
TCGCCGCCAAGGTGGAAGAAAAGGGGGGTAAGGAAGTTGTGACCGATAATATGTGCAAGCCTTTGAATATGAACACCTCCGGCTTTGGCAGAACGGGGGATGTAATTTCAGGACATGCCATTCCTTATAAAATGAAGAAACGTACACCAATAGAAATTGAAACTTCTCTTATTGGAGATAGACCATCGGGTGCTGGGGGTGAGTATTCAACAGTTTCTGATTTGGCTAAGGTTTATCTATCCCTTATGAACGATACGGTCCTTTTAAATAATCAATCCAAAGAATTGTTATTCAACTTTAATAGTTCGGAACCAATGGACTGGGAGGATCTGAAAACCTCAGGTAAAATTGTAGGATATGTTGGTGGAGACACCAGGGGCTGGAGTGCTAAAATTGGGTTTTACTTGTTGAAAGACAACAATTATGGCGTGATCATTTGTGCCAATTTCGATAATATGGCGCACGAACTAGATTTGAAATTGCGCGATCAAATCATAAAGGATTAAAACAAAAAATTGAAATCCAAAATGCGATGACAGAGATAGAAGAATTGGTCAAATCAGGGAACAATCAACTATTAAAGGAAAGATTGAGCGAAAATCCATCCATTGTATTTGTCAGAACAGAACAAGGAATCTCTTTATTGCAGTTGGCAGCGTATTATAAAAATCATGATGCTGTTCAAATGATTAGAAAGCATTATCAAAAGCTGGACATTTTTGAAGCTGTAAGTGTTGGTGACAATAAGACTGTGCTGGATATTGTGAAGACCAACCCGGATCAAATCAATGCACATTCAAAAGATGGCTTCACTCCATTGGGACTTGCATCCTTTTTTGGACAGCTTGAACTCGTGAAAGTACTGCTGAATAACGGTGCTGATCCAAATATTGCGTCACAAAATCAGTTGATGGTTACTCCATTGCACTCGGCATGTGCGACTTCAAATTTTGAAATAGCCCAAATTCTGATCAGGAACAATGCTGAAGTTAATGCTAAGCAAATGCAAGGTGTCACTCCTTTGCATTCTGCAGTCCACAATGGACATTTAAAACTTGTGAAATTGTTACTTGAAAATGGAGCAAACACCGGTTCAAAAATGGATGATGGGCAAACTCCTGTTTCGATGGCAAAGGAAAAGGGAATTAAGGAAATTATTGAACTATTGCGAAACGGAGAAAAGTGAAAGGATCAGTTTTTCAACCGAACAATGAACTATACAACTTATACCAAATCAATGAAAATCAATTTAATCGCGACGATACTCGTTTTGTTCGTACACAATGCAAAAGCCCAGAACATAACCGGGCGATATGAAGGAGCAGTATCACGCGAAGGTTCGATTCAGTTGGTGAGTTTCGATTTTTTTGTTGACAAAGGAAATCAAAAAGGAACCTATGAAATTCCTGAAAATGGTTCTTTTGATGTCCCTGTGGATAAGATTACTTGGAAAAATGACACACTAAATATTCAGTTCTATTTTGGTAATTTCTTCTGCTTCTTTGATTCCCTCAAAACACAGATCACTGGTGTTAGCGAAAAATGGAATCCAAAAATTAAGCTTCATTTAAAAAAATCACTCAAAGCAGACAGACCGTATTTAAAAGAGGAAATTACATTCATAAATGATTCTATTTCATTGGCAGGAATGCTATACCACCCGACGCAACCAAATAACCAGGCTTCCAAATACATCATTTTAGTTCATGGTTCCGGAGCCCAGGATCGCTCCTCTCCTTATTACATTACTTTGGGCTATGCGTTGTCACAACAAGGCTTTGGAGTGCTATTATATGATAAGCGCGGCACAGGAAAATCAACAGGTAATTTTTCAAATGCTTCTATGCAAGCATTGGCAAGTGATGCAAGCGCCGCAATGAAGTATCTGCGCAGTAGAAAAGACCTTAAAATAGATGAAATTGGTTATTTGGGAACGAGCCAGGGCGGATGGATTTCTCCCATTGCGGCGACCAATGATGAAAAGTGTGATTTTGTGATTTTAAATGTTGGTCCGGCAGTGTCGGTTTTTGAACAGGATTTACATCGCGTTGAGTACTCAATGAAAGATGACGGGTGGGAACGTCCGGAAATAGATGCTGCTTTGGCATACACAAAATTATTTTTCACGTATGCCGAAACCAATAAAAACAGAGATTGGAAGAAACTCGAGAAGATGATGGCGCAAACCAAGTCCAGAGAATGGGCTGACTACTTAAATTTTCCTGAAGATAAAAATGACTTTAAGTGGTGGCGATTAAACAACTTCAATCCGGAACAAACACTATCAAAAATCCCGTGCAAAACACTGGCGATTTTTGGTGAATACGATCCTTTAGTCCCTCCTGCCGAAAATGAAGTCAAAATGCACGAATACTTAACAAAAGCTGGAATCCCCTTTGAAATAGTCGTTATAAAAGGTGCAACACATGACATGAGAACCTATCAAGGACTCAATGGCGACAATTGGGATTGGCCACACGTATATTGGCAATGGCGGGTTCAGCCTGAGGACTTCATCGCGAGCATCTCAGAATTTTTATCCGGTGAAAACTAACCAGGATATATTGGCTTTAATCGATTTTTAATTCTGTACCTACCGTTACTATATCCTTTAAAGGAGTGGACAGAAAGAAAAGTTAGTTCCTGTTCACCATAGACACCAGCACTCCGATAGCCTGCTGAATGTTGTCGTGAATCTCTGTAATGGATCCATCCATCATGTAACAAGGTGCCGTAACGATTCGGTTGGGTTCATCAACGGCTACTTCCTGTAACGTTTTCATTTCAATTGCCGCCCCGATTGATGCCATTCCATTGGTGATTCCGGCTATGTCATATGGTGAAGCAGCTTCGGTACTCCCCACGGTCAGTACAGGGCTGTGTTCAGAACCTTCCAATGCTTTCGCAATCACTGTCGGCCCCATGCACAATCCTGCTAAAGGCTTTTTTAGACCGACCATTTCGCGGATCAGTTGTTTAACTTCCGGCAAAATTTCTCCATCGGGTCCGCTGATGGCCCATTTGTTCAGGTTCTTAGCTGCCCCAAAACCACCGGGCACCACCAGCGCATCCAGTTCGTTCGGGTTCACTTTACTGATCGGAATGATGGATCCCCTTGCGATGCGCGCCGATTCGGTGAGCACGTTTCTCGTTTCATTCGTTTCATCTCCGGTAAGATGATTGACGACATGGTGCTGATCCACATCAGGAGCCATACAGACAATTTCCACTCCGCGTTGGTCTAGCGCCAATAATGTAAAAACAGCTTCCTGAATTTCCGATCCGTCATAGACGCCGCATCCGGCCAGTAATACTCCTATTTTCATATTGCACAATTTTGGATGAAAACAAAATTAGGATTTCGTAGCGGTTTCCCAAGAGAACGAAGAGTTTCAGAGCCGAACGCAACCAAAGGGCAGAAATGCGTTTAATTTATTTTTGAAAGTTGGACAGGTCATCATTATCTTCTATATTTGCACCTCCAAAATTGGAGGTAGAAATATTATACAGTATGGCTAATCACAAATCAGCACTTAAGAGAATCCGACAAACAGCAACGCGTCGTATGCATAACCGCTACTATCACAAAACGATGCGTAACGCAATTGCCAGATTGAAAGAAACCACCGATGCCAAAGAGGGGCAAGATCTTTTGTTGAAGGTCACCGCGATGATCGATAAAATGGCGAAGCGAAATGTTATTCACCAAAATAAAGCTGCCAACCTGAAGTCGGGCGTAACCAAACACGTCAATTCGCTGTCGGCATAATCTCCTGCTTGTCGTAGTCGACAATTAAAAAATTCTGAACCTCGGCATATTAGCCGGGGTTTTTTTATTTTTAAGGTCAAACTATTGACTTTGAACTACATCAACCGGGGAGGAATAAAAGCGTGGGCCGAAGACGACCGTCCGCGGGAAAAATTACTGACCAAAGGCTGTGCGGCGCTTTCCGATGCCGAGCTTATTGCCATATTGATAGCATCCGGCAACCGAAATATGAGCGCGGTAGAACTCGCCCAGTTGATTTTGCGCGACACCGGACACAACCTCACGCAACTGGCCAAATTGAGTCTGCACGATTTAATGACCTACAACGGAATAGGTGAGGCGAAAGCAATCAGTATTGTTGCGGCGCTTGAACTCGGTCGAAGACGTCGAACCGAAGACCAACCCACAAAACTGAAAATCGATAACAGTCGCGTGGTATACGACGAGTTTTATCACCTCAGCGATTTGAGCCATGAGGAATTCTGGGTGATGCTGCTCAGCCGGGCAAACGTCGTCATGGACAAATTAAAAGTCAGCAGTGGCGGAGTTTCAGGCACGGTTGCCGATGCCCGTCTGATTTTTAAAAGCGCCATTCAGCGACTTGCGTCAGGAATTATTCTCGTTCACAATCATCCTTCGGGCAATCTAAAACCCAGTCAAGCAGACATTAAGCTCACCAAAAAACTAAAGGAAGCAGGAGAATTGCTGGATATTTCTGTGCTCGATCATCTCATTGTCGCTGACTCCGGATATTATAGCTTTGCAGACGAAGGAATGCTCTAATCGATGATCCATATTTATTCTCCCCAGCCTTCGGCAAGGCTCCAGTATACCATTCAACTACTGTTTCGCGAGGTGTTGCAAACATCCTTTGAATTAATTTCTGATGAAAAGGTTTTCAGGCAAGCCGAAGGGTTTAAAATCAACTATTCCCACAGAGATTTGGATGCAGATCTCCATTGGTTTCCGCACGAACTTATGGAAAAACATACGGTCGATCCGGTCCAAATTGAAGTGAGGGAGTGGAACAGTATGCCGGTGTTGTTCCCGCAAACTGAACCTGAATTTCCATTTGATTTGTTCGCGGCAACTTTTTTCCTCGCCACCCGCTACGAAGAATATTTGCCGCACCAGCCCGACCGCCATCTGCGGTTCACAGCCGAAGAATCGGTTGCTTTTAAAAACGGTTTTCTGCCGCGACCCGTAATCAACGAATGGGCTCAGGCGTTGAGGCAATTGATTTCCAAAAGATATCCGTCAACTGTTTTTAAACCGAGTTCCTTTTCCGCTGAAGCCACTTTTGACATTGACGTGGCTTGGGCATACCGCAATAAGGGATGGTGGCGGACAATGGCTGCATTCGTACTCGATGTAATCCAGTTGCGTTTGGCGAGATTCGCCGCACGTTGGTCGGTTGTTTTTGGCAACGCAAAGGATCCATACGATACCTACGAGTACATCCGCGAACAGACCAATAAATTCGGAATAAAATCCCGCTATTTTTTTCTGCTCGGAGATTATTCATCGTTCGACAGAAACAGCAAAAGTAACCATCCCGAAATGCAATCGCTTATCCGGGAATGCGCGGCGCATGGAGGCGTGGGCATTCATCCATCGTACGGTTCTCATCTATCCGTGGATGCATTGTCGAAAGAGATCAAAAGATTGCGAGATGTTACCGGATCCACGGTCACCGAAAGTCGCCAGCATTATTTAAGGATGACGATGCCCGAAAGCTATCAACGATTGATAGACTGTGGAGTAAGAACGGATTTTACAATGGGATACGCGGGCCAGGTTGGATTCAGGGCATCGTTGTGCACACCGTTTAAGTTTTTTGATGTCACCAATAATGTTGAAACCGATTTACGGATCGTCCCTTTCGCTTATATGGATGGTACGCTTCGACACTACCTTGGAATGGAACCAGTAGCTTCGAAAGAAGTGGTACAACAGTTGATCGAATCGGTATATCGGGTGAATGGCCGTTTTGTATGCTTATGGCACAACAGTTCGCTTTCCGAAAGCAACGAGTGGATAGGCTGGAGATCGGTATTTGAACATACTTTGCAATACTGCGCAGACCGTGAGAAGAATGCGAAACTCCACGAATAAAATTACCTTTGTAAACGTACTTTCTTCCAAAAACCAAGCTTCATGATCGCCATTCAGGATTTCAGTAAAAAGAACAGCATTCTCAACCGTTTTGTGGCCGAAATCAGAGATGCTAAGATCCAGACTGATCCGATGCGTTTCAGAAGAAACCTGGAGCGGATAGGAGAGATCCTGGCCTATGAAATCAGCAAAACGCTGACCTACGAAGAAAGAGAAGTAACCACTCCGCTGGGAACTGCGAAGCTGAACGACCTGAAGGAAGAAGTTGTTATCGGAACGATTCTCCGGGCCGGTTTACCGATGCATCAGGGAGTGCTCAATTTCTTTGATCGGGCCGAGAATGCCTTTGTTTCAGCTTACCGAAAACATGTCAAAAACCAGAATGATTTTGAAGTGCAAATCGAATACTTGTCTTGTCCGGATATCAATGACAAGGTTTTAATTCTCACCGATCCGATGCTTGCAACAGGAACATCCATGATGTTGGTGTACAAAGCATTGTTGACAAAAGGAACACCGCGACACGTACATATCGTCTCGGCTATAGCCAGCATGGAAGGCGTACGTGTATTAAAACGAAATTTGCCTAAAAACTGCACTATCTGGTTGGGAGCCATCGACGCCGAATTAACCGCCCAGGCGTATATCGTTCCGGGGTTGGGAGATGCCGGAGATCTGGCTTTTGGTGAGAAAACCTAAAATATGTACGGTCTGGATGCTGTCGCGCTTTTTTTTACGGCGGCTTTAAAATTCTTTTTTTCTATTCCCGGAGCCTTGCTTCTCGGCTATTCTTATTGGGAAACCGTGGCCATTACTTCTGCCGGAGGGATGAGCAGCGTGGTATTCTTTTATGTACTGAGTGCCCGGATGCTTGAACTGTACCGGCAGCGACAATTGAAGCGCATTGCGAGACGGGTAGCCAAAGGTAAACCGGTAAATGTTCGGTATTTTACATTTATGAACAAACTCATGGTTCGGGCAAAGTTAAAAGTCGGTGTGATTGGAATGGCTTTCATAACACCAACTATTTTGTCTATTCCGATTGGAGCAGTTGTTTCGGCAAAGTTTTTCAAGCATCAGTTATGGATGCTGCCGGCGTTGATGTTTTCGGTTTTTATTTGGTCGGTGATGCTTACTACCTTGTTTTATTTTGCCGGTGATCTGATATGACACACTACGAACATATCTTTTTCGACCTCGATCGGACACTTTGGGATTTTGACACCAATTCATACGACGCACTATCGGAGATTTTCGAAGAATACCGACTCGAAGAAAGAGGTGCCGGATTGGCTCCGGTGTTTATTCTCCAGTATCAGATAATCAACAAACACCTTTGGGAGCTGTATAGTCAGCAGAAAATTGACCAACAGTCCTTAAGATGGACGCGATTCGACCTCGCGCTGAAAACTTTCGGAATTGCAGATCAAAGTCTGGCGCAGGAAATGGGCAAGCGCTATCTCGAGATTAGCCCTTTGAAAACAGGGTTGCTGCCAGGGACGATCGACCTACTCGATCATCTCGCAGGTCGCTATCGGTTGCACATCATTACCAACGGGTTTGAAGAAGTACAACTTTTGAAGCTGCGCCATTCCGGATTGATGCGGTATTTTGACCTGGTACTCACTTCCGACGGAGTAGGATGTA
>CAZJLZ010000034.1:0-4248 GCA_964546775.1 uncultured Cryomorphaceae bacterium
GGCAATATTTTCGTTTTTGGAAATGGATTGTTAAACGGCGTGCTGCGTGGACATATTTCCTCTTTTCTTCCCAACGGAGCAATCAACACCAATTTCACCGCCAACGGACGAAAATCTTTTACGTGGCCGGATGATGGAGCTTTTTCAATTTATGACGGATTTTTAAGTGCTGATGAGTCCCGTTTTTATCTCGCAGGAAGCGTATTTGACGGAGTGCAGATCGATGCTGCAATAATTGCTGTAGATTATGACTCGAACATCATTGATAGCTTTGGAGTCAATGGATTTTGGCACGCGGATATGTCGATTGGTGGCACCGAAATAATTGCAGATTTAATAGAAGGCCAGGATGGATTATATGCCTCCATTTTAATAGAAGAAGTTCCTTCCGGCATCAATTCAGTTGTAGCACATTTAGATTTGGATGGTTCATATATAACAGAATTTGGAGACACAGGTTATGGTTGGGCAACATACAATATTGCTGAAATGGCTGACGATCAACCAACAGATATTGCACTTCAGTCCGACGGACGCTTGATTCTGACTGGTATCGCCAACGGGAATCCTGAAGTGGGTGTTGCCGGGTATGCCATTCGGATTTTGACCGAAAGTGACGCTACGTTTATTTCAGAACCATCTGAACAGCTAATGACCACCTGGCCGAATCCCACAAATGGTGCCTTCCGGGTAGAATCAAATCAGTTGTCACCAACTGTACAGAGCTATCAGATATTCAATGGACTTGGTCAGCAGGTTCAGTTCGGAACCATCAATAGCCCATCGCAACATTTCGATATCAGCCAGTTCCCCGCAGGTGTTTATCACCTCGTGGTGGACGGCCGGAAAACCGCGAGGATTATCAAAAGCAATTAACTATGAAAACGGACAGAAGCCTGCGCAGCGATGTGCGGGTTTCTGTTTTTGTAGTCCTGCCTAAAAATGCACTGAGAAATTATTCTCATATTGAACCTGATTCAGCCATGAGATCAACCCATTCAACCCAAAGCGCTTTAATTCCAGATATGGGTCCCCGGGCCCATTTTGTTGTGATTGCAATCAATTGGGTGGCATTGTCTCTCTGTTTTGTGCCCATGGCCATTGCCCAACCCGATTTCCGAGGAGCCGTGGTCGGTGGGTTGTTGCTATTGCCAGTCACCATGTCACTGTTTGGATTGATTCGCGGTCACTGGCGCGAACTGTTCATTCACTTCGGAATGAGTATGGCGGTGATGGTCGCCTTTTTTCTCCATTGGGCACCCCCGGTAGTCGTTTTGTTGTTCGTGGCGACAGGATTGCTCGCCATGATTTTTTTGTTGCGACCCTGGGGCGGGTGGTATTTTTCGTTGATGGCTGTGCTGGTAACCGCTCCCATTGCGATGAGCATGATGGGCTACGGAGGAGAAAGGGTATTTGAATTTCACTTTTATGTCGCAATCATTACGGCAACTTCTGTCATGGTAGGCGTGAATGCGTACATCATTGCACGGCAAAACAGGTGGTCGGTGCGGGAAACATACCGAGCCAGGCACCTCGTCACCCGCATGCAGGAAGTGCATTTTCAGTTCGCCGATGTCATTGCTCATGCACCTACTCTGGAAGAAGCCTTGTGGGAAGTGGTAGATCTTTGCATCCCGGCGCTCGAACTCGAAGATTGTGTGATCTACCTTCTGAACAACGAAAGCCAGATGCTGGAACAAGTTGCTGCATATGGTCCCAAGAGTCGCTCCCGTGGAAATATTCTGAGCCCGATAAAACTCGAAATGGGACAGGGCATCGTCGGTAAAGCTGCACTTACCCAGGAAGCTGTGGTGGTAGCCGATATCATGAAAGTTCCCGATTATGTCGTCGATGATATTCAACGCAATTCAGAACTGGCGGTGCCAATCTTTTTTGAAGGACGCGTGGTGGGGGTGATTGATTCCGAACACAGCAGGAAGAATTACTTCACAGAAGACCATGTCGTCTTGTTTCAAATGATCGCTGCGCTGTGTACCAATAAAATCACCGAGCTCCAGCTCATCGATTCCAATCTCGAGAAAGCCAACGCCGCAAGAGAACTCAGCCAGATCAATCAGGCTGAGGAACTGCGCAGTACCTTTCTCAATAACCTGTCCCACGATTTGCGCACACCACTCAGTCTGATCAAAGGTCCGTTGCAGGAACTGATCCGCCAGGGAAACCCCGAAGGAAAAAAACTCGCCGAAGTAGCGATGCGAAACGCCGACCGGCTCAACGAAATGGTAAGCGGACTGCTGAACATGCATAAACTCGAACGAGGAGCACTCCATCCAAAACCCGTGCTGGCGGATATTGCCGCGCGTCTACGCGAACTGCACGCGTTATTCATTCATGAGGCAGAGCACCGGCAAATCAAATATGCATTGCACATGGTAGATCTGGAACCGGTGATGTGCGACAGTTCCAAAATCGGACAAGTTGTGCAGAATCTGCTGTCGAATGCATTTAAGTTCACCCCCGACAAAGGCACCATTCAATTAAAGGGAAGCTGGAGAGACGGCAACCTGAGTATTATCGTAGAAGATTCCGGTATCGGCATTCCCGAAGATCAACGAAAAAAGGTGTTCGAGCGATTCTACAAAATTGACAGCGATTCGCATATTGAAGGAACGGGTTTGGGTCTGGCTATGGTCAAGGAATTTGTGGAATTGCTGGACGGTAAGGTGTCGCTCGGAAAAAGCGTACTGGGCGGATCCAAATTTGAAGTTATCCTACCGGCTGATCTCCCTACGGAATCGGAGGCCGATTTGACAGGAACCGTGTTGTTTTCGCAATCGCGTCCGCTGATCGTTGTGGTAGAAGATCATCCGGAAATGAACGAATTCATAGCCGGGCTGCTGCACGAAGAATACGAAGTGCGCACCGCATTTAACGCCGAGGAAGGTTGGGGACTGATTGAAAACTATTTGCCCGAGCTCATCATAACCGATCTGATGCTTCCGGGAATGAGCGGAGAAATGCTGTGCAAAAGAATAAAGACCTCTGTTGCTACCGACCATTTACCGGTGCTGGCACTGTCGGCGAAACAAAGTACCCATACGAAAATAGAACTCTATACGTACGGAGCCGATAATTATCTCACAAAGCCTTTCGATTCGGAAGAACTGCGGTCGGTGGTTCGTAGTTTGATCGAACAACGCAGCAAGCTAAAGGCGAAATTCAGCAATGGAGTTGCATCAGCAGGCACCCAAAGCAAGGGAATGCGCAAAATTGAAGAAGTAGTTCGTTCGGAGATTGCGAACAGCAACTTTGGCCCCCGTGATTTGGAAAAAGCCATCGGCATCAACCGCAATCAATTGCAACGAAAAATTAAGGCCGTTACCGGTTACACACCCGTGGAGTATATCCGCATTATGCGCCTCGAACACGCACGTAACCTGCTGAAACAAGGAGACCACAACGTAAGCGATGCGGCCTATGCTTCGGGGTTTAACCAACTTGCGTACTTCAGTAAAGCCTATAAAGCGCACTTCGGAACCTTGCCTTCTGATGATCTGGTGCGGGAAGAAAAACACTGATTCGAATTCCTTTTTTGTAAAATTGTGCAGCATTAGGAAATTGCACATGCAAAAGACCAGGTGCTCTGCGACACGCGCAACCAAAAACCGGGTATGTACTTCTACCAGCTCTGGCAAAACGACGAGCAGGCGCACTCCGGAAAAATTGTGGTGCAGCATTAAATTTTCTACTCCACTGCTTTTCCTGCCTGCATTAGGTGTCGCTCGTTGTGGTAAATGACCACGCGAAAAGTATCTCCGAGTTTTAGTTTAATCAATTTTGAAATGCTGATCGAGGTTTTTGTTTTGTTGAGACTCACAGCTCGTGCTTCGTTCAGGAGGGTCAGCATTTTTTTCTGTTGCTCAATAAAACGGTCGAGCGTGTTTTTACCGAGTTTGCTTCCGATAGGATTCATGCTCTTGAACGTCTTCATTTTATTGAGCTTTTCTTTCGGAAGCATGCTGTTCGCGAAATAGTTTCCCAACCACCCGCTTTTGAAATTTTGTTCGGCGGGATACCGGTTTTCCCGAACGCATTTCCCGATTTCCGGTAGGTAAAAATCTCCGTACAGGTTGAGGTGTTCGATGCACTCGAGCGCGCTCCAGCTTTCCGGTGCCGGCCTTTTGTTGAGGTCGCTATCGGTCAGCGTTTTGAATTTTTCAGCTGCGTTGAGGTGCTGGCGGGTTCGTTCAATCAGATCTTCGATGAGTTGCTCGCTGGTTGTTTTCA
>CAZJLZ010000035.1:0-3101 GCA_964546775.1 uncultured Cryomorphaceae bacterium
AAAATCCGAAATTGATACTTTTACACTCGCGTTTTACAACGTTGAAAATCTATTCGATACCATAAACGATCCTGCTATTTCAGACACAGAATTTCTTCCCGAAGCCGAAAAGCAATGGACGGAAAAAAGGTACCATAAAAAGCTTTCGAACCTTTCAAAAGTGATTGCTGCCATTCCATCACCAGAACTCCCCGATCTCGTTGGATTGTGCGAAGTAGAAAACAAAATGGTGGTGCTCGATCTCACCAAGCAACAGGAAATAAGTAAAGCCGGCTACCAGATTATTCACACCGACAGCCCTGACAGACGCGGAATAGACGTAGCCCTTTTGTACAAGGCCGGACATTTCTCTGTTTTGAAACACCAATCATTCACAGCTCCGTTGGCCACCACTGGAAATCCGACCCGACACGTGTTATACGTTACAGGTGTTGTCCGAAAAACAGACACTTTACATGTCTTCGTCAACCACTGGCCATCGCGTTATGGCGGAGTAGAAAAAAGCGCGCCGAACCGAAATGCAATAGCCAAACTGGTCAGGACAAAAATCGATTCGCTTCAACAAGCCGATCCAGATGCAAAGATTGTGGTTATGGGAGATTTCAACGACAATCCAACCGACACCAGCGTGGAAAAAATACTCGGTGGCGCTACACTTCCGGATGAAACCGACCAACCGCTTTTTAATCTACACGCAGCAGCCTTTTCCCGTGGAGAAGGGACTTTCAATTACAAAGGCGAATGGAGCATGCTCGACATGATTTTGGTGAGCTGGTCGTTGCGCGATTCTGCAAATGGTCTGCATTGCCCTGCTTCCGCCGGTGGAATTCTTCGTGAGCCGTGGATGATTTATACTTCGAAAGAAGGTGTGGAATATCCGAACAAAACTTATGGGGGACCGAGTTATTTCGGTGGATATTCAGATCACTTTCCGGTTTATGCAACGTTCCAATACATTCGATAGGATCAGAAATAGATCCAGTGTCCACGTAGTTCTCCCGTCTGGTTGATTTCAAGCGCCGGAGCCGGAATTTTTACGAAGCTGAGCAAATCAAAACAGGTTCGCAATACTTTTGACCGGGTTTTGATGCGGGTAAGATCCACATCTATACTCAGGTAAAGTTGTCGCTGGCGCTGAAAAAAAGGCAACAGCTCTCCTTCATTATTAAAAGCCGGATTTGAAGTTCCACCGGTAAGGCCATCCACCCCATAACCTGCTGCTACATTCAGCCATCGCGGCAACCAGTTCGGTTTTTCCCGGAACCACGCCGATGCATTTACAGATAACCAATAGGTTTGTCCGTTGTAATCTTTCAGCAATCGTTCCAAAGGTTCGCTGCCAAGCACTTCCGGACGATACTGGGCATACGAAGAATATTGGGCCGAGAATTTCAAAAACATACGTTGTTCCTCCCAAAGCAATTCCTGCCCGATTACCATGGCCGCTCCGATTCCATTCGACGCTACATCACCTAAAGAGAAGCCGAATTCGTCAGAGAATCCATCAAGCACTTCAATGGCAGAGAGATAGGCAAAGCCATACATCCCGCCAATCCACACGGCTTTTTTTCGTTCGGTTCCGGTCCATTTCATCGCACGAATGCCCATATTCCCCATGTAATAAGCGGTCATAGCATGTCCGGCCTTATCCATCTGCAGCCAATCTGAGTTGTCGTCGAACAAATGGAATCGGGAGCGCTCGTGATCTTTGTACCACAACACGCTCAAACCTACAATGGTCCCGCCCCCTATTGCTGCGCCGGACGCCCCTACCAGCCACGCACGGGCGGGTTTAAAACCAGTCGTATCCGTCGGTTGTGCTGAAAGCGGAACATGGGTAAAAAATCCGTCAGTTATCACCACCAGACACCTGACTGCAAGCCAAAAATCAACTCGGAAATGCATTATAGATCGGGATGTCCTCAATTCAACGGCTAAGATATCATTTTCCGTTGCAGACCTGATTCAACGGTTCTGAATGCCGTAGAAAATGTAACTTCGCCGGGCTGAAATCAGCCGTTATGATCTGGATAATTCTCGCAATCGTTTTGATTTTTTTGTTGGTCTATGCATTGGGTAGTTTTGTACCGCATACTACCAATGTCTGTCTCATCTCTGTAGACCAGGAAATTGAACAGTGTTTTGCACAAGCCAATAGTGTGGGTCACTTTGTCGCTCAGCTTCACGACGTAGACCGGGTTATACTGGAAAATGATAAAGTGACCGGTAAAGGAAACACCGGAATCGTTTACCTCCACGGCAAAGCCTTTTCGTTCAATATTGCTGAATTTATTCCAAATTACCGGGTTTCTGCCTTGTATCAATCGAAAGACGAATCCTGGAAACTACAACTATCCTTCTACAGGGAATCGCGCAAAAAGACACGCATTGTATTGATTGCAAGCGTAACTTCTGAATCCCATTTCAGAAGAGTTTTGAATTCCTGGAAAAAACCTAAACGGGAAAAAAAATTCAACAGAATACTTGCTACCGCGAAAACCATTTTTGAGCGCAATGAAGAGTTTGTGAACGTTTATGACGACGTCAGTCCCGAAGAAAATCCGAATTTTTCGCTTCGTTAAAATTTCCTTTTGGTCGGTTAGGAGAAACTTAAAATTGGGCCACTTCATAAGGAATACTGATCTTTACAACCCTTTTTTGAACGAAATACGATGAACATGAAATTGAAAAATTATGCAGCCGGAAAATGGGTAGAAGGCGATGGCGAAGGCCAACCGCTCTACAATGCCATCACCGGTGACCAAATAGCCACCGCCAGCACAAAAGGAATTTCGTTTGAAGAAATGCTTCACTACGGACGAACCATCGGGAGTCCCGCATTGCGAAAAATGACTTTTCAGGAACGTGGACGGATGCTCAAGGCTCTTGCGCTGCATTTGGTCGGCCTCAAGGAAAAATACTACAAACTGAGCTACGCCACCGGAGCCACCAAAATGGACAGCTGGATTGACATTGAAGGCGGAATCGGCAATTTGTTTGCCTACGCCAGCTTGCGGAAGCAGTTCCCGAATCAAACGTATTACGTGGACGGCGACGCGGTTGCCCTTTCAAAGGGAGGCTCATTCATCGGACACCACATT
>CAZJLZ010000036.1:0-4518 GCA_964546775.1 uncultured Cryomorphaceae bacterium
GGACCGAGGTCGTATTCCGAAGTTTCGTCTTCGTGGTAAATGTAAGAGGTGTCGGAAGAATTGAAATAGTCATGCAGCGCGCCTTTTTCGCGTACCAGCAAAACCGAGCATATCAACGGAATATTCATCAATTTGTGCGGGTTCCACGAAAAGGAATCACAAGCTTCAATTCCTGTAAACAAATGTTGTTGTTTCGGGCTCATGATTGCCGAGCCGCCCCATGAACCATCGGCGTGTAGCCAGAGGTTGTATTTCTTCGCAATCGGAACCAATTCGTCGAGTGGATCGAAAGCACCTGTTTCGGTGGTTCCGCACGTAGCTCCAATAAAAAAGGGGAGGTTACCCGCTGCGATACTGGCGTCAATCGCAGCTTCGAGAGCAACGGGATCCATTCTCCCCAGCGCATCGGTTTTGACTTTGATGACGTTGTCGCTACCGATTCCGATGGCATTGGCTCCTTTTGTAAACGAGAAATGAGATCGTTCGGAAACAAATGCCGTAAGTGGGGAGAGGTGGCTGATTCCTTTTCTTTTGGTTTCCGGAAATTTCCGGTTCCGTGCGCTGATCATGGCTATCAGATTGGTATTGCTGCCCCCGGTAAGGAAAATACCGTCTCCATCTTCGAAGCCGGTAAAGGAATTCATTTTGCGGATTATTTCGGATTCCATCAACGTAGCCACAGGTGAAACTTCGTAGGTATACATCGAAGTATTCGAAAGACTGGTGATGAACTCACCGAGCAGGGCGGGCAGATTGGTGCCGCCGAACAACTGGTTGAGGTATTGTTTGCTGCCGGTTTTTACGCTGTAGTGCAAGTACTGTCGAAGATAATCGATGAGTGCTTCGTAGTCTGCTCCGTGGTCACGCAGTTCAAAATCGAACCGGCTTTTCAGCGCGTCCGGCAACATGAATTCGTTGACTTTGAGGTTGGGATCTTTGAGCGATTCCAGGTGCTGATCGATCAGCTCAAATGTTTCTGAAAGCGCTTGGCGTTCTTGCAGCATATCTTATTGAAAGATGATGGGGGCAAAGGTAGGAATAATGGATTTGAAATGACGTCGTCATTCGTTTTGTTGATGGTGCGATAAGAACTGGTGAAGGAAGACTTTCTGCCATCCGTGCCATGTCTTTCGGAATTGGGATGATACAAAAAACCAACCCCATTTCTGAATCACCTACCTTTGCCCTATGTTTACGCGACTTACATGTATGCTCATATTTTTCTATATTTTCGATGTTTCACCGGTAGAAGCACAGTTAGTGTATTATCAGGACACTTTCAAAGGAGGCGTTACTGGAGGGGGATATAATCCTTCATGGACTGGTGATCTTGCTGGTGAAATTGAATTACACATTGAACCTGGTAGTAGTATCAGGAAAGCTATTCTCTTTGTTGGAGTGAATCATGCTGCCGATACATCTCGTGAAGTGATTGTTAATGGAAGTCCTATTACTCTCAGTGCAACCTCTGGTTACCTAAGTTTGCCATACACTTTTTGGGGCGATCAACCTTCTTCGATGTTGTTTCGATCACTAATCATTGATGTTACCGAAACAGTTAATTTCACCACTTCTGGAATCACAACCGTAACCATTTCTCCGCCTTCAGGTCAACCGTTCGTTAGTTCTGGAAACGGGCGATATGTGGAGTATTATTTGTTTGTTGCATACAACAATGAGAATATGGAAGAAGTGAGTACATATATTCTGGTAAATGAAACCAACTGTGCCGCGGTGATGAACTATACTATGGAAACCATAAACCCCATAGATATTTCACAACATATGGGACTGGCTGTGCATGGTGACCATTTTTGCAATACTGATTTTGACGGGAGTTATGTGTCTGTAAATAACCAGCAGATCGGTTTGATTGGCGGTAAGGACGAAAATAATATAGGCGCTTGTACTGGACCTACGGGTACATTCTACTATCAGGACCAACAGTTGCATGGCTTGAGTGATGACACGGCTAATATTACAATGCAGGGTCCCGATGCTCTGGCGGATATTTCGTCTTACCTGACCGACTCGAACGAATTTGAAGTCCGATTTGATTATCAAATAGAAACTCCACCCAACGGTCCTCAATCCAATCTAATCTGGCAGCTTTTCTTCGCCTACACCAGCACATGTGCAGCTTTTGAAACCAGCCTTACCGAGCGGGTAAAAATGTGCGTCAATGATAGCACTATACAATTGGAGGCCACCGGCGGGCAAAGCTATGAGTGGTGGCCTGCAGATCATTTAAGCTGCACAGATTGCCCCAACCCTGTTTATAGTGGAAACACGAGCACCAATTACCATGTACGTATTTGGAACAATGATAGCTGTAGTAAAACGCTGCCGGTGCGAATTGATGTAGTGGATGCACCGGAAAATGTAAGTATAGCTACCACCGCGGCCACATGCAGCGAAGCAGATGGTATCGTAGCCATCAGCAACGCTAGTGGTGGACAACCGCCCTACGAGTATTTCCTGAACAACGATTCTACAAGCAATCCCTCCGACGAACTATTTTCTGTGCTGGAGACAGGAGCATATACTCTCACAATACAAGATCAAAACGACTGCACCCTGCAACAGGATTTTGTCATTGAGGAAATCAACCCCGCTTATGCCGCTTTTTCTGCAAACCCGCAAAGTGGAACAGAACCGCTCAGTGTGGAGTTCTACAACCAAAGCAGTGGTACCACTCATTATGAATGGTCCCATGGAGACAGTATTTCCAACGAAGTTGATTTCAGTTACACGTTTGACAGCGCCGGCACCTACGCGGTGCAACTGATCAGTTGGTACAACGAGCCGCACTGTGCAGATACGGCTATGACCACCATTGTTGTTCATCCAACGCCACCGGATTACAGCCACAGCATTTTTACGCCTACGCTGTACGACCCGTATATTGGAGATTTCTTCATTGACACCCGAAACGTGCAGCGCGTGGAGTTTGAGCTATACAATGCCATCGGGCAGCATATTTTCAGCAACACGCTGGATGTTGCCGATGGAAAAAATTACCTCTGGAACGGCAGTAACCACGCGCGGGGCTATTACTTTTTCAGGCTCAAGTACTGGGATGTGCAAGGGCTGGAGTACAAAGAAAGAGGAAAGGTTTTGTTGATGCGGTGAAGGAGAATAAATCCAGAGAGTCTATGGGCTCGTCTTCTCAATCTTCCGATGTGTTTCAATATATGCAGGCAGCGCAGCGGAACCATACCACGGAATGAGCTCCACATCAAATATACCGGCGGCAATGGCCGGGTCGGTCTGCATCAAATCTTCGGCCTTTTCCACCGATGCTACATTGAGGATAAAAAGCCCGCGGTACGTGAGATCGTTTTTTCCAAATGGTCCGGCAACGACCATTTCACCGCTTTCCACCAAACGACCAATGTTGTCCATGTGACCGCGAAAAAGTTCTGCGCGTTTTTCGTCGTTGGGTTCGG
Source organism: uncultured Cryomorphaceae bacterium (assembly GCA_964546775.1). Taxonomy (GTDB): domain Bacteria; phylum Bacteroidota; class Bacteroidia; order Flavobacteriales_D; family SKUL01; genus SKUL01. Next base: position 3,450 of record CAZJLZ010000036.1, read on the forward strand.
TTTCCGGGCCGGTTTTCAGGATCGCGAAAATGTAGCTCTTCATGCCGTAATCATCGGCACCGAGCGAATCTGCGAGTGCGGCGTTGTAGTGGGGATTGGGTTGCTGGGCGTATGTTACACCGCAAACAGTCAGTAAAAGCAATAAGTTCGAAATGATCAGATATGGTCGCATTGTTTTGGGATTGGAGAAGTGAATTTAACATGTTTCAGAAAAGCGTGGTAGTTTTTTTACGGTGTGAAGATGATTAAATTTGTATCTATCTAATATTCAACAATCATGCAGTCTATTTCATTCCAACTATTTAGAAGAAAAATACGCACTTATTGTAATGAAGTTGTTCAGTCGGGTACTCCGTTGCTCATTTCAGGTGGTGCTATGAATGATGTGGTGCTGATGAGTAAAAGCGAATTCAATAGCATGCAGGAAACTTTTCATTTGTTGAAGAGTCCGAAAAATGCGGCGAGATTGCTGAAGTCTATTGAGTCTGATAAAAAGGGTGGTGGTAAAGTCCGGAAATTAAAAAGCTATTGAATAGGGATCATTCATTATCGCCTCGGAATTTATGAGTATACAGTTATTCAGGCATTACCGTTTCAATCTCCGCCGTCACCACCAATTCCACCTCTTCCGGAACGCCATTGGTAATCACCAGAGAAGCCTTTGAATATTTTCCTTCTCCTAGAATCCCATTGAACTGAATATGGATGTTTCCGGTTTGCCCGGGAGCGATTTCACCGGTCGGAAAATGAACTTCCGCGCATTCGCAATCGGCTTTTATTTCAGAAATGAGCAACGGCTGTTCACCGCGGTTGGTAAAAGAGAACTGGTGAATCAGGGTATCATTTGCATTGACTGATCCAAAATTGTGGAGCGTGCTGACAAAGTCAATCTCTGGTTTGGCACTGTCTCCGGCTGCACGTTCAATGGAAAGAATTTCAATCTTCCTTTCCAGGGCTGCGTTTCGGGAATAAACCGAATTTCGTTGGTCGTGCAGGTTGTCGCTCACCGATTTTTCTGCGCGGAAAGCACCAAAAGGAATCCGGTGGAAATTGAGCTGACCACCGTTTT
>CAZJLZ010000037.1:0-2512 GCA_964546775.1 uncultured Cryomorphaceae bacterium
TGGACAATAAAATTCAGCATCCTTTGTACTGGCATCAGAAAGACGATGGTTGGTATCAATACACAATGGCCGGATTGCAACGATTGGATCCAAAAGCAATTCTCGGACATATATCGCATTACGAAGCGAGTGCCTTTGCGCAATGGAAGGGAATGCGGCTCCCGACCGAATTAGAATGGGAAATTGCCGCGCCCAATCTCGAATGGGGAAAACGCTGGGAGCATACCGCTTCTGCTTATTTGCCTTATCCCGGCTTTAAAATTCCTCCCGGAGCAGCCGGTGAATACAATGGAAAATTCATGGTCAACCAGATGGTGATGCGCGGTGCATCGGTCATAACGGCTCCAGGACATAGCCGCATTTCGTACCGCAATTTTTTTCATCCGTATTTGCAATGGCAATACGCCGGTATTCGCCTGGCGAGATAATAACTACAGAATATGATGAATGATTTTAAAACGGATGTAAAAAGTGGGTTGAGCAGCGATCCCAAAACCATTCCATCCAAATATTTTTACAACGAACTCGGAGACGAGTTGTTTGTGCAAATAATGAATTTACCAGAGTATTATCCAACGCGGGCTGAATTTGAAATTTTCAGCGAACAAACTGCAGATCTGGTTCAGGCCTTGGATCTTCAGAAAGATACATCTTTCGAGTTGGTAGAACTCGGCGCCGGTGATGGAACCAAAACGAAAGAATTGCTGCGCTTGCTGGTGGCTGAAGGGTATCAATTTGACTACTTGCCGGTCGACATTTCTCAGCATGCGCTTGACAATTTAAAAGCATCGCTGGCCGAAGAGATTCCAGATGTCTCATTGAAAACCATGCAGGGCGATTATTTCGAAGTGCTGAAACGATTGCGCGAAGGGCTACAACCTAGGGTGACATTGTTTCTCGGCTCCAACCTCGGCAATATGAGCGATGCTTTGGCGCGCACGTTTCTGCAGACCCTCGGTCATCATCTCAACGAAGGTGACAAACTGATCCTGGGCCTCGATCTCATCAAGAGCGCGGATATTGTCATCCCGGCGTACAACGATTCTTCCGGAGTTACTGCCGAGTTCAACCTCAATTTACTCCGCCGGATCAACGAAGAACTCGGTGGAGAATTTGATCTCGATAAATTCATTCACCGGGTACACTATACAGAAAAAGAGGGGATTCTGAAGAGTTATTTGGAGAGTATTGAAGACCAGAAAATACCCATTTCGAATTTGGGAGAAACATTCGAATTTAAAAAAGGCGAACGCATTCATACAGAAATTTCGCGTAAATACAGCGATAAGCTACTCAACGAGTTTCTGTTGGAAACACCGCTTTCAATCGTCGGCAAACTCACAGATTCCAATGGCTATTTTGCGGATTATATTCTAAAGAAAAACTGAAATGAGTGTTTACTAAAGCCCGAATATAAAAACACTATCTTTGCGCCAATAATCATTTCCAGGGCCGTTTACCTAAAAGCTTCTCCGCCCGATACAACCCATACATTTTATGACATTTGAACATCTGAATCTGAACCCCTCATTGCTGAAGGCCGTGGAGGGAGAAGGATACACTACGCCAACGCCCATTCAGCAAAAAGCGATACCCATTGTATTACAGGGAAACGACCTGCTCGGTTGTGCCCAAACCGGAACCGGTAAAACAGCCGCTTTCGCAATACCTATTTTGCAACTGTTGCAAACCCGCAACGGCAGCGCTCAGCGCCAGCGCAACATCCGCGCACTGATTGTAACCCCGACCCGCGAATTGGCCATTCAGATCGGCGATAGTTTCAGCGCATACGGCAAGCACACCGGATTATCGAACACCGTTATTTTCGGCGGAGTGAAACAAGGGTCACAAACTACCCAGCTTCGCCGCGGAATTGATGTGTTGGTAGCTACTCCCGGCCGTCTGCTCGATTTGGTGGATCAAGGTTACGTCAACTTCAATCAACTTGAAATTTTTGTACTCGACGAAGCCGACAGAATGCTGGACATGGGCTTTATCAACGACGTACGCAAGATCATCAGATTGCTTCCACGCAAACGACAGACATTATTGTTCTCCGCTACTATGCCCAATGATATCGTTAAGTTGGCGCAAAGCATGCTCACCGATCCGAAAAGAGTAGATATCACTCCGCAATCAACCACGGCCGAAACCGTCAATCAGGAATTGTACTACGTTGAAAAGGGACAGAAAAACTCCCTGTTGCAACACCTTATCTTGTCCGAAGACATGAAGTCCGTACTGGTCTTTACCCGCACCAAGCACGGTGCTGACAAGGTAGTGCGGGCGTTGGCCAAAGGAAATATTAGCGCTGAGGCGATTCACGGAAACAAATCACAGAACAACCGCCAACGTGCCTTAACGAACTTTAAGGACGGCAAAACCCGTGTTTTGGTAGCCACCGATATCGCAGCACGTGGAATCGATGTAGACGGTTTGTCTTATGTCATCAATTTTGAGATTCCAAATATTTCTGAGACGTATGTTCACCGAATCGGACGAACAGGCCGGG
>CAZJLZ010000038.1:0-3231 GCA_964546775.1 uncultured Cryomorphaceae bacterium
CACCCGTACACGAAATAATCTGCACTTTGTCCTGTCTGATCATCTCAGCAAGTGATTGTCCTAGTTCGGCAGTGCTCATTGCGCCGGCCAGTGTAATCATCATATCTCCACCCTGATCCAGGTGATGCACATATCCTTTGGATGCGTCAACAAGAGCGGCAGAGTTGAAATGTAAAAAATGCTTCTCGAGAAATTCAGAAATCGGTTTACTCATCGATCTTAACTTTTTTATTCAGTTGTTTCTTTTGGTCTGCTATGGTCGCTTTTGATTCGTTGTCGCCTTTCGGAAATTTATCTACCGGATAACCGAGCAACCGGAGCATCTGGTCAGAGCTTTGTTCCTCTGCAAATACCTCGTAAGTGAGTTCGTCGTCATCGGTCCGGTCGATAACAATGTGTTTCGGGCAAGGCAGCAAACAGTGTTGCAGGCCTCCGAATCCACCCAAACTCTCCTGGTATGCTCCGGTATTGAAAAATCCGATGTACTGTTTTTGACGCGGATCGTATTTAGGTAAAAACACTGCGTTGCTGTGCTGTTCGCTGTTGTAATAATCGTCGCTGTCGCAGGTCATCCCGCCGAGCAGTACGCGTTCGTATTCCTTGTCCCAGCGGTTGATCGGCAACAGCACAAACCGTTTGCTGATGGCCCACGAATCCGGCAAGGTGCTCATGAACGAACTGTCGATCATGCTCCATTTTTCCTTGTCGTTCTGCTGCTTTTGCTTCAACACTGAAAAGATGGCTCCGCCGCTTTCACCCACGGTAAACGAGCCGAATTCTGTGTAAATATCAGGTTCGGGAACACCTTCTGCTTCGCAAATGGATTTGATCTGGAAAATGATCTCCTCAGCCATGTACTGGTAATCGAACTCGTAAGCGAGTGAATTCTTAATCGGAAATCCCCCGCCAATATTGAGCGATTTCAAATCGGGACAAACTTTTTTCAGGCTGCAATAAACCTGCAGGCATTTGTTGAGTTCGCTCCAATAGTACGCTGTGTCGCGGATTCCGGTATTGACAAAAAAGTGAAGCATTTCCAGTTTGATTCGCGGCTCTTTGCTGAGGTGATTTTTATACAATGGAACGATGTCGTTGTATTTAATTCCGAGACGGCTCGTGTAGAATTCAAACTTCGGTTCTTCCTCTGACGCAATGCGGATACCCATTTTGAACTCACCCTTGATGCGGTTCAACAATTCAAATACCTCCCATTCATTGTCAATAATCGGCACCACATTTTCGAATCCATCGTTGACCAGTTCTGCAACGTTGTCAAGATATGCCGCAGGTTTAAACCCGTTGCACGAGATGTGTTTTTTCTTATCGATTTTACCTTGGCGGTAGAGGTTGCTGTAAATATCCATGTCAAAAGCAGAGGAAGCTTCGAGGTGAACATTGTTGCTCAACACCTCGTCGATCACAAAACTGAAATGCGAGCTCTTCGTGCAATAACAATAAAAATATCTTCCTTTATAGTGGTTGCGCATCATGGCTTCCTTGAACCATCCTAGCGCCAACTGTATGTTTTCGGAAATTTTTGGCAGGTAGGTAAACTTGAGTGGAGAACCGTATTTCTGCACCATTTTCAACAACGGAATGCCGTGAAATTCGAGGTTATTTTCTTCGAGTTCAAATTCTTCCTGTGGGAAATCGAAGGTTTGATTGATTAAATCGGAGTATTTTATTTTCATGCTCTAAAACCGGGTTGAATAGAATTATAAAAGTATACAAAGGAAAAGCATTTTGACGGCAATAAGTTCACCCATTGGTATGGAATTTTTCAGAACTTAAACCTGAGCTGGGCGATCACCTCCGATCGACTTGGTCCGGGGGTGCTTTCCAATCCCGTTCCAACTTCCTCACGATCTGTATAGAACCATACGCTGTAACGCAACCATAAATCTATATTTCGTTTGATTTTGTATTGCATCATTCCGTAAACACGGCTACCTCTTCCGTAATAGGGTGGAATGGCGTAATAATACAACACCTGGCTTTCGTAAGCATACATTCGGGCGTTCCAGGAATCGCTGTTGAATATGGCATACCGAAATGATAAAGAAACCGGTGAGCTGAGGACTTTGTAAATTACATCCTGGTAAATCATAATTCCATTTTCTGCGGGCTGACCTTCTTCATTGTAACTCACCAATTCCAGTCTCGACCGCAGTTTTATCGATTCTGAAACCTGATACACCAGGCTGAGCCGCCCATTGTTGAGTTCGTTGTTCACCGCATAATTGATCGGCGTTTCTCCGCCAAAATTGGTGGGTCGTTTTCTTCTTCTCCAGCGCGCATAAATTTCCAGTTGTCGCGAAGGTTGATAGGTAAATTGCAGCAGGTGATCGAATCCGGAAGTTCCCGGCTGATCCACCTGGTAGCGCAACCACGGAAATTTAAACTGATCGAAATAGGCGTTGATCCGAACCTTTCGGTTGGGTTTGATTTCAACACCCATATATATTCCGGTTTCATTGGCGTTGCGCGAAGATTCACCGATCGATACGGCGAAATTGTTCTGATAATCCCGTTGGTAATTCCGGTACAAAACGGAAAGCGACACTTTCGGGTCAATTGCCATCATAATCCCGGTGATGGTTGCAAGACCACCATTTTGACTGACGGCTGTTTCACCGAAAATATTCAGGTTGCGCCAAATGTAGTTGAAATCGATTCCGAGATTGCTGTTGACGTTGGTGTTGAGGTCGAATTGATTGTAGATGCGCAGATTTCGGTTAAGATTCCCTTCGTACGCGGTGCGCACCCCGGTGATACCAACCTGAAGCGTTTTGCTTTTGAATGCGACGTTGGCACCTGTAATCAATTCGTTCAGAGATTTTCGGTTGCTGAGTTCGCGGGGCGTTCGGTGCAATCCGGATTGCTGAAAAGCCGAAAATGCAACCAGATCGTCCTGTTCGGTGAGTGAATCAGGCTGTTCAATGACGGAAGCGTCAATGGCTTTGTAAGAAGCAAACGGGGTGACTTCAATTTTTCCAAACTCCAGTGTAGCTGCTGCACCGCGCAAAAACAAATTTTCGTTTACAGAGGTATAGGGCACCAAACCCCGGGCGCTGCGCTTGATGTTGAGCGAAAAAGAAGATTTGCTCGAAAAGGCAAAGCCACTCCAGAACGTCAATCCTTGTCCGAACTGTGCCTGGTAATCACCGATGGCCAGTTTTTTAAGTTTGCCCATGTCGCTGATAAAAAGGTGGGCGCTCACATGGTCGAATC
>CAZJLZ010000039.1:0-7464 GCA_964546775.1 uncultured Cryomorphaceae bacterium
GCGCCCATTCGCAAGCCACAACTGTTCCGTCGCAGGCGTCGAGTACTTCGACAACACCATCGAAGCCACCATATGGATTCAGATTTACCCAGTAGTGGTTTTCCAGCGGTACGTTGAAGGTGTAGTATACGTCCGATCCGTTGGTACCGGCACAGGCCGATGAACCATCGGTAGATGCACCGCTGAGGGTACCCAACGCATTGGAAGTTGCAGGATATTGAACCGGAGTCAGGGACTGTGCATTTACACAATCATCGTTGGCCGGTGCCAAAACACAACTACCATCGTCTACAGTAGCCTCAGGGTTGTAATTCACAGCTGCAGGATTCATACAGCCATAAATTACTTCTATACCACAATACACATCAAACTGCCACGCTGTAAATCCGAATGAACCGGCTGCACACGAAACGGAAACATCCGTAGTAAGTGTAGCATACAATCCATTGCCCAATGTAGATTCAATGGTCAGACCAGCGAGGTTTGTTTGGACAGCAGGATTTTGATATAGGATCGGAGCCGAATCCGAATCACCGTCATAAATAGTCAGTTGATCGAATGTTGAACTCTCTATAACTCCCTGGTTGAAGACCACAATCACTTCCTCGCCCGGAGTTGTCGGACCAAAAATGATTTCGAAATCTTCGAAGTTACCATAACAGTAGGTGTATTCCAGAGGTGGTTCAACACAAGCCGGAACGATACAACTACCGTCATCTTCTGTAGCGAAAGGACTGTAGTTTAAGGCGTCTTCATCTGTACAACCGCAAACTACATCACTGGATACTTCCAGATTCTGGTTGCAATCCGCATCCTGATTGTGTTCAACCAGAATATTGATGGTGCTTCCTATTGCGAAAGAACCAGCATCAATTCCGGTAGTACCACCCGGGAACGTACCGATAAATCCACCGCTCGTGCTCAAACATCCAGTACAATTGGGATTGGTCGAAGCAGCACCAGCACAAATACCATCCCAACTGGTATTACAACAGAATGCATCAGCGGCACAAACAGAAGCTTGACATCCGGGATCACTCGGGAAACCGGGAGTTCCTTGTGCAACATCACAGAAAGGCGGAACCGGTGCGATAGACACATCATAGTCGATAGCATCTCCATCGGCTCCGATGTCCACTAAAATCTGGAAGGTTCCGTCTGAACAGTCGTTGATTACTGTGTATCCAAGAGTAGGCCAGTCACATCCCGGGATGATACAGCTTCCGTCATCCACAATAGCATCCGGATCATAGTTGATAGCCAACGGATCGGTACAGCCTTCGCAAGGTGTAGCCGTTACCGTAATGTCATAAGTGTGACCTTCTATAATCGGAATATAGTAAGTGCCTGCTGGTAATTCATTGAATACCAGAGTTGGATTACCGTCACCGCAAGAAGTCCACTCAAATGTATTGGCTTGTAGGAAATTATCTGGGAAGCCCGCAGGACAACCTGTTGAAACAGCGGCAAAGACCGGATCAAGTGCAGGAGAACTTCCACAATACTCAATCGTTACTGTTTGAGCACATCCGATAAGTTCGAACGCTTCCCATGCCTGACCTGCACCATATGACTGATTAACCGAGTTGTCGGTTGCACCTACAGAACTACCAGTAAAATTCAAGATGTCTGGAGTTGTTGAGGTAACATTGAACGGTACCGGAGTTACATCAGAACAATCGTCGTTGGCAATTGGAGTTATAAATGCTACCGGCGCGCTTCCGTCAGCAGGATCACCACTACAGTCTTCCAGAATAATAACCTCATAGTTGGTGAGCGGTGACAGACCGGTAATATTTACCGGACCTTGAACACCGGGTCCTGTTGTTACAATGCTCTCTGAACTAACAGGATCAACCAATGGATCAAATCCGGGAAGACCAACATATACGGTCACACTCGTTCCCGCAGGATTGACAGAGGTCCACGAAACATCTACGTTGTCCGAATTAATGTCCTCCAGCTCTACCAAAGACGCAGGGAAACAAGTAGGACAAGTATTGGCAGTGTAAATGGTTTCTCCATCTTCTGATGCACAGAAATCGGTTTCAGCCACAGCAGTGAAATTGTCTGTAGACGGATTGAGTATCACCTCGAAGGTAGCATCCGAACAGGTAAACTCGCCGGGTGAGCTGCTGAGACAAGCTTCACATTCTGCAAAACCTGCTGCTGCAGAGGCACAAAGTGAGTCCCAGCTGGTATCACAACAAAAAGCATCTGCTCCACAAACGACAGCCTCACAACCCGGAACTTCGGGGAAACCTGCATCCGGTTGGGCTACGTCACAGAAAGGTGGTCCTACGTATCCTGTGCTCGAACCTTGGGTAGAAATCTCAATCGTACTACCAGGACAGGTAAAGATTTCCTGTGAACCACTCGAACCGGAAGTTAGTTCAACCGGAATGGTGGTGATACCATCCAGCAATACTTCCAGAGAAAGAGGTCCCCAGCCGTCAGCTTCGCTGTTCATGTTAATCTGATACACGCACTGATCTGCCGCGTCACATCCGGGCAATACCGTCAGAACCTGACCGATAGCAGCACCGCCGTCATCAGCACAATTCGTAACCACTTGAACTGTTACATCGGTAAATGGGTATGATCCGTCTAATACGATAGATGCGGATGAAGTACCTGCAGGGAATGTTTCGTTGGCAATTTCGATACTTCCGAAAATGTCTTCAATGAGCACAATGACCTGAATACTATCCACGCTTCCGGGAAGTTCAATGTTGGTCCATGTCAATTCAACAAGATCTGCTGCAAGTCTGGTTAACTCGATATTTAGAACAGATGCACAATCCGGACAGCCGTTCGCCTGGCTGTACAGAACTGTTTCTTCGGGTCCGGACTCAGAAAACACCTGAACTCCATCAGAATTCTCGAGAGTGACAGACAGGTTGGATGGAAGTGCACCCAGGCCGCCATTCACCACTTCAAGGCTGAGTGGGTTGTCGGGGCAGGATAAAATCGTCCAGGTCTGAACTGACACATCTTCGTCCATCACGTAGTCGATGACTGTCCATCCATTATTGATACGCGCAATTGCACCCTCCCAACCGGTTCCATCCGAATTGGAAAGCGTTAGCTCGTAAGTACACAGTTCCTCCGGGGTACAGTTTAAGGTTGTACCGGTAACTCCCGCAGAAGCAGAAGATCCACCAACCGTACAGTTCGCCGAAACGTCAATTACGTAGAGCGTTGCAGGATCCAGGCCGGTAATTTCATACGGCATGGTAACCCCGTTGGCGAAGCCGCCACCGGTCCAGGTAAGATCAAATGTCTCGTAGTTCAACGGGTCAAAACAACCGCCTGTTACCAGATCAAGTGTAATGGATACGTCACTGAGGGCTACAACTTCTGTCTGAGGAGCGACACAAACATCTCCCAGAGTTGGTATCAGACACCATTGTATCAATGTTCCGACGTCTCCCCCTGCGTTATCAGTAACTTCAAGGGTCCAGTCTCCTTCGAGAATTTCGTTATCGAAAGCACTGAGCAAATCCAACGGCATTACATCACCGAAACGCAATGCACACCAGGCAGCCAGATCGTCGGCCGCTTCGTCATCGAAACCGGCATTCATATTGTCTGCTCCACCGCATACGCCATCCATAAGTGTTATGGTGGTTCCGCAAGGGCTGGTCAGTGTTATAGTCAGGTCTCCGATAAATGTGTGGTTGATTTCAACCGCAACATTCAAATCCAGGATATTGGCTCCCCCTGGTTGAGCAGCAACGTTCAGCACGCTGGTCGTAGTAGGGAATATACTGTTGATAGCCGAGTTAGGCGAAGCCGTCAGACCGGCAACACAGTCATCGGTAGGTGGAGGAGGGCAGGTTTCTGATAAAACGTTCAGAACGTATGGCCCGGGGGTATTGCTGGGGTCATCTCCCATTACAGGAACGTAGTAAATACCGGCAGGTAGGTTCGGATATACGATCGTCCAGTTTCCGTCTCCACAACTTGTATTCTCAAATATTCCCGCTGCTGTAAACGTATTTGCCGGACAGGCAGTGGCCAGATTTACCCACGTATTGGCCAGCACTCCGGGATCCGTACCGCAATAACTTACCGTAACGTTGTTACAGGCTTCTGTTAATTCGAATCCGTGAAATACAGTAGGGTTTGCAGCAAATGCACCGTCTCCGGTTGAGGTTGCTGCAGATGTATTGCCGTTAAATACTGCAACAACTCCGTTTACCAATGTAACGGGGATGACATCCTCGCAGAAATCGTTGGGAGGAGGACAGTTGTGCGTAATATTCAGTGTTGTGGTACACAAGGCGTTGCCAAGGTGTTCGAGTTCTACCTGAAGCGCAGTTCCGGAAGGGAATGGCCCGATGGTATAAACACCCGGTACAGCGTTGTCGACAGTTGTCGCATCAAAAGAGTTGTGGATGGTTACTTCACCACCTGGAGAATCTCCAGTTCCGGTAATTGTAACATCAACCGAAAACTCACCGGATCCACCATCGCACGAACCGGCAGCCAGGGCCAGAGCTCCAGAGGGTGGCAGACAGCCTGGATCTGCGATTACATTCACGGTGAAATCAACTACCGTACCCCATGTAAATGCCGCGCAAGGATTGAGAGGTAAGGTTCCTCCTTCTTGAAACATTACCCGCATGATTTTCGATCCAACCGGAGTTCCCGGAGGTGGCGAAACGGAGTAAACCCCGAAAAATGGGTTTGATGGAGCGGTGCCAACTATTTCATCTCCTGAAAACTCGAAGTCTCCGTTCCAATCTATCCAAACCGTTCCAACTGCTCCAAAAGTCGATCCGTCGCACGCAGCAAAGTCGACATCCAAATCATACGTAAATCCAACTGGGATATCCACAAAAAGTGAAGTCATGTCCAACACACCGATTGGTCCGGCATCAGGTCCATAAGGTGATGCACACGCGTCAAAATCAATGCCTGAGCCGGCAAATCCATTGATGGAAACATAACCCAAATTCGTATCGAAAGTGCTTGACGGTCCACCAGAAGTACAAAGTATACAGTCGGTACCCATATTGCCCGAGCCAAGATTACACACTGGGTCATCAAGGTGTTCTACTGTAACCGACACATCGACGCCGGCAGCAAAAGGTCCAAAAACGTAGATTCCTGTTCCTACACCCAATTGATCAGGTTCACCACCAGTGTTGGTAATGTCAACCACACCACCGGGTGAATCACCTACACTGGTCAGGTTAACTTCGATACTGAACTGGCTGTTGTCACAATCCGGCAAAAGCGTGAATATAGCTGTCGGAGTTGTACAATCCGGTGGTGGTACCACGTTGACAGAGAATTCTGTCATTGAACCCCAGGTATAAGAAGCACAAGGGTTAAGTGGGGGAGCTGTAGCGGTTTCCTGTACCATCACGCGCATGATGTAAGTACCAACCGGCGTTCCGGGAGGAGGTACAACAGCGTAGGTCTGGGTTGTAGGGTTTCCGGAACCCGAGCCAATCGATTCGCCGGGTTCATAGGTCAGGTTGTTGTTCCAGTCAACCCAGATTTCGTGCTGGTTGGTAAATGTTGAGCCGTCGCAGGCTGCTACCTCGAGTGTAACACTGCCGCCAAAACCGTCAGCTACGTCAATGAATAGTCCAGTCTGGTCGAGGACGCCAAGGTATCCGGCATCTGGTCCACCGGGTGCAGCACAATGATCGAACAAGAAACTCGACCCACCCAATCCGCTGGCACTTACTTCACCAGCATTGGAATCAAACGCGGATGTTGGTCCACCTTGACAATATCCGGTAAATACAGTGGCAACACCGCTGTTGTCACTAAATCCGTCAATACCACAATCCTGTCGGACGTAAATGTCGTAATCGGTGTCAGCTGTTAATGGAGAAATGGTGGTAGAATTACCGGCAATGGGCCCGGAAACAGTTCCGCCGCCGGCATTGGCATCTACTCCGGGGATAAATCCGGGAGGGCCGAATTCGACGTAAAAAACACCGGTACAGCCAACACAATCCCAGCTAACGTCTGCGGATGTAGAAGTTAATCCATCAACAGCCAGGTCTATGGGTGTTAAACAAGCCGGAGCTTCGTCTACAGAAACGGCGTCAATGGCCATGTCGCTGGTAAAGCTGGTTCCGCGTATACCTTCAAAACGAATCGAAATAGTTTCGCCTATATAATCGGTCAGACTCAGAATTTGTTCAAGCCAGGGAGACGTGTTCGCTGGTTGTTGGAATCCTGTGAAGCTCGTTACCAAATCCCATGTAGATCCGTCGTCTGTCACATACACATTCATTGTTCCCGTTGTTGCCCCGTGCATATGGTAGTAAAAGGATAATGCAGGATCAGATAATGCAGAAAGATCTATGGGGCCAAGATCAAGCGTTGTAATGGCGCCGGTGACGCCTGAGCTCGATTCGGTATACGCATAAAGAGCGCCGTCATGGGGAGCTGACGGACCGGTTGTAGCACCGGAAGTCGGTTGGAAATCTTCGCGGTTCCAACGAAACAAGGTAGTCGTTACAGTAGGGTTTGCTACTATACAACTTTCTTCCGGCCATGTGGCATTTGCAGTCACACCAAGCCCTTCGAAACTCTCGAAATAGGGTGTGCTATAGACAGCACAAGTAGTAGTAAAAGTAGTAGAATTATTCGGACTCCATTCGCCGGGATTGCATTCCTGACGCACATATGCAACGTAATCAGTAGAACCGGTAAGACCTGAAAGTTCTACAGGACTCGATACAGGACCCACGAGTATACCGCCACCTACAGTGGCATCGGTGCCCGGGGTAAAGGGAGGTATTCCGTATTCTACATAAACATCGCCCAGAACATTGTCAAAAGTAATGTCGGCTGTGACATCCGTAACGTTGATTGCAGTCACATTTAACGGTGGAGGACAAGGTGGAATGGTTACTTCTACTGAATAATCTTCTACTTCTCCAAAAGTGTAAGAACCACAACCACCGGTTGGAGGTACCACGTTCCATTGAAGACGAACTCGCATCCGGGTAACTCCGGCAGTAGCATCAGCAGGAACATTTACATTTCCCGCAAAGGTGCAACTACTGTTACATGTTCCGAGATAGACTTCCTCGTCTGCCTGAAAAATTTCGTCTTGATCCCAGTCGAAATATACCTTCATGTGTTCTAGGAAAGTTCCGGTTTGGGTAATCCCGATGGAAATCGGATAGGAGGCACCGGCTGTTACCTGGGCCACCTGTGCTGTATAATCGGTATAGGTATTGGAACCTGTAGCATTGTTGATGTCTTCGAAATCAACAAGGCTGATCCATTCATCCGTAGTATTGGTTGAATTGCTCGTACAATACTGCCCGTAGCTGTATTGCCCGAAACTCAACAACGCAAGCATCAGGAAAATCGGTTGCAACACACGCGTGCGATGAAAAGAATTCAGCAACGCTTTTGTAAAAATGTTCATAATGAAAAGGTTTGGTTAGTAATTGGTTTTGTAAACAAGCTTAAGGAAATCTT
>CAZJLZ010000040.1:0-3904 GCA_964546775.1 uncultured Cryomorphaceae bacterium
GCGTGGGCTTCCGTTGCACAAACTACCTGGTCAGAACATATAGCCCCAATACTTTATGAGAACTGTACGGCCTGTCACCACGATGGTGGGATTGCTCCTTTCTCGCTGATGGAATGGGAGGATGCCCTGGATGAAATCAATGACATGGGCGACATGGTTGAAAGTGGTAAAATGCCACCATGGCCGCCCGATACGACCTATCAACGTTATGCCCACGAGCGGGTGTTAAATGAAGTGGAAATTGCCACTATTCTGGATTGGATTTCCAACGGAGCTCCCGAAGGCAATCCCGATATGGCCCCGCCTCCTCCGGTGTACAGCGATGATGGAATGATCACAGCCGCATATGATCTGGAACTAATCATGCCGGAATATACCAGCACGGCCAACTGGCAGTCGGACGATTACAGTTGTTTTGCCATTCCGACAGAACTAACCCAAGGCAAAAAAATTCGGGCTGTGGAATTGATTCCCGGCAATCCTGAAATTGTGCACCATGCGCTCGTATTTATTGACAATGAAGGCACATACGAAACAGATGCCAGCGGCAATTGCATGGGTCCGCAGGAAGGCCTGGTTGCGGGATATACGCCCGGCGCTGTGCCGACTGTTTTTCCCAGCGATGGAGAGGATTTCAACCTTGGGGTCAGTATTGATGCAGGTGCGAACATCATCATGGCCATGCACTATCCTAACGGCAGCGGTGGAATGACCGATCAGTCTACGGTCAGGTTGTGGTTTTACCCCGAAGAGACCTCTATTCGTGAAGTATATACTGCTCCTGTGCTGCAAAACTGGGCTTTTGTGTTGCCTCCGAATCAGGTTACTGAAGTCACCAATACATTCAGTGATTTTCCCGTGGATGCCTCGGTACTCAGTGTTTTTCCGCACATGCACTTGCTCGGAAAATCAATTGAAAGTTACGCTGTAACTCTGACCAATGACACCATTCCTTTTGTGCGCATCAACCACTGGAAATTTCACTGGCAACAGTTCTATGCATTTCGCAACCTTATTCGCGTTCCTGCGAACAGCACGATGTATGGAAGCGGGATTTACGACAACACAGAGGATAATCCGCACAATCCCAACGATCCGCCAGAAATGGTTACAGCCGGATTGAACACCACCGACGAAATGTTTCTCATTTATTTTCAGTTTCTGCCCTATATGGAAGGAGATGAAGACCAGAATCTGGAGGAGCTGATCCAAATGAACGGAATGACGGGCGTATTCGAAAATGAGTTCAATTCTATCGTCTCGGTTTTTCCGAATCCCGCCAAGGAACGGGTACAGTTTGGTTTTGATCTCGAAAATCCATCAACCGTAAGTTTGTTCGTTTATGATCTCAAGGGCCAATTGGTGGAGCGGGTTTTGCACCAGGTGCTAATGCCGGCCGGTACAGAAAAAATTCCATTCGACGTGAGCCACCTTCCATCTGGAGCCTATGTGTACTCCGTAAATGTAGGTGGCGAAATGAGCTCTGGGAAATTAGTAGTCGAGTGAGAATTCAAAGAGAGTAGGAGTGCAGGAATGAGCCATCTCATATCTTATATCTCCAATCTCATATCTCCGTCGCAGAGGATTTAAATTTGTGAATTTCGAGCCGAATATGCGTGCCGTTGTTGCTTTTTACCGTGAGGATGCCTTCCAGTTGCTTCACCAGAGATTGCACGAGCTTCCGACCAAAAGCACCCGACCTGACTTTCTTTTCGTCGTAGCCAACTCCATCATCCTCAATTTCGAGCAGCAGTATGTTGCCGGGGTTGGTCAGGTTGATTGAAAGCGTGCCGCTGCGGTCAGCGGGAAAGGCATATTTGAGCGAATTGGTGATCAGCTCGTTTACAATCAATCCCAGTGGAACAAGGGTGTCTACATCCAGTTCGAGTGGATCGATATTCAGTTTCAGCGATACCTGAGTTTCGTCAATGTTGTATGTGTGAAACAGTTCGCTGCACAATTTACGCATGTATTCCTGAACATTCACGCCCGTGAGATTTTCGCGCTGGTAAAGACTCTGGTGGATAAGCGCCATCGAACGAACCCGGCTTTTACCGGCATTGATGGCCTTCAGTGCGGTTTCATCATCGGTACTGCGGCCCTGTAACGACAGCAGACTTGATACAATCTGTAGGTTGTTTTTAACCCTGTGATGAATCTCGCGCAACAAAAGATCCTTGTCGGCAAGCGCCTTCGATAGCGCCTTTTGCTGACGAATGTTTTTCCGAATGAGCAGGAAGAGTATGATGGAGAATACAGTGATCATCACCAACCCGATTGCACCGATGAGAATGGTGCGGTCTTTTTGCCGGATCAGCGCCATAGATGTTTTGTTTTCCAGATCGAGAAAAGCAATCTGTTGTTTTTGTTTCTCGCTTTGATATCGGACTTCCAGTTCGTTGATCTGGTTTCGGCTCTCGAGTCCAAGCAGGCTGTCACTAAGTTCTTTGAAGGTCTGGTGGTGGTCGAAAGCAGTTTCGAAATCGCCTTTCTGACTATACGCCTTTGCACGCAATCCGAAAACTTCCATTTGTTGTTTCAATCCGAGTGCATAATCCAGTTTATCATCCAATGAATCGAGGGTTGCAATTGCAGAATCTATTTCACCTTTGGTGAGTTGCAGATCGGCAAGCAACCAGCGGCTGGCGATCCTCAACGCAGGTATGTCAATGCTGTCGGCCAACGAGATGCACGCAAGGATATAAGGTTCTGCAGCTTCACTATTGCTCATTTTATTCAACACATTGCCCATGTTGTAACGACTCAGAATTTTAGCATAAGCTGCATCCATGTTTTCATCGATTGCGTATGCTTTGGAAAAAGCAACGAGTGCCGAGTCCAACATTTTTCTCTTTTCATAAACCAGCGCAATGTTGGTGTAGGAAATAGAAGTCTGGATAGAATCGCCGGTTAACAGTGCAAGGCGGTTTGATCGGTTGTGATATGTGAGCGCTTCATCAAAATTCCCGATTTCGGAATGGAGATAACCCAATTTACTTCCCGCGGTCATCATGCCCACTGTGTCATTTAGTTCCTCGCTCAATTGCAACGACTTCGATGCAGCTTCTGTGCTTTTGGCCAGATCTCCTTTGTCAGAATATAAATTGGCCTTCACCATGTATACTGCCGCGAGGTTTGGCTTGTTGTTCCGCTCCTGGTGATAGGCTTCATATTTGTTAAAGTGCTGTTCGCTTTCTTCGTAACGATTGAGGTTTTTATAAAAAACGCCGTAGTAATAATACACAACGTCGGCTTTGTAGGCCGTGTCTTGTTGCGTGTGTAGTTCCTCGATTTGACCGAGCATAGCGATACTTTCCATCGGCTTTTCACGCGCCAAAGACCACGAAAGGTTCAGTAAAGAATCAATTTGGGAGCGCAGTTCTTTTTCCTGCGGAGAAACGAAGGAATCATCTTTGGAGAACAATGCATTATTGCAAAACATCACTATTACTATCACCACGAAACAACTTAGTTTTTTCATGGCATTCTTTCTCAGCTTATAGCGCATAAGATTCCGAAGATTGGTTCATTTTCAGGAACTAAATATGTCGAAATTGTTTCTGATGTTCCGGAAAATTCTTCCGAAGTAGCCGAGATCTTTTTCTGAAGACTTCTCTTTGTCTTCATGAACGCTTCGATATTTGTTGAGCTGCGTATCAATTTTAAGCAGAGCATGCGTGGTTTGCCAAAGTAACAAATGTTGTTCAACAACCATTGAAACAAGATTGTTGAATTCGTTGTACTTTGTTTTATCCATCCTTATAGTTTTTAATTTACAGCGCTTAATCCGAAGACAAATTTGAGGAAACCGGATTCAATAAGATTCACCCGAACGGATGATATTTAACCCAAATTATGCAATAGGAGGAGTGAAAAGCTCCGAACTACTTGCATTAGTTGGGGT
>CAZJLZ010000041.1:0-2685 GCA_964546775.1 uncultured Cryomorphaceae bacterium
CCAGGGTTGCACCAAAAAAACCGAAGTCATTATCGAAATCTCCATCTGGTAACTGCTTTATAACGATGATGTTGCCATCCCCCATGCCAGTGAGGTATATATTGCCCGCATCGTCCGTTACGACATCGGCAACAGCAGCAGAAACAGGAACCGTTACGACTCCCATGGTTCCGAATTGTGGATCCAGCCCTCCATCGGACGTGCAACGCAACACAAATGGCTCGACTACACCATTCGCCACAGTTCTTCCAGCTACAATTACCTTATCGCCCTGCAAGGTGATGCCGTGAACTTCTTCTGTATTGTCATCACCTAAATTAATGATCAAGTGACCGTCGTCAGAAAAGGTTGGGTCGTACTCGCCGTCGGCGGTAAGGCGCACCAATATAACTTTACCATCACTATCCTGAACTGTTGAACCGGCCATCCAGATTCTGTCCTGGCTATCAATTACAGAATGGGTCATCCATTCTTCGTCATTGAACAAAAAGTTCACATAATGAATTCCGGCATTGTCAGCAAAAGTCATGTCCATTGCTCCGGGTTGCGCCATTGAAAAAAATGGTGCTGCAAAAATCAAAGAGAAAATAATAGGTCTGAGTGTTTTCATTTGGTTGTATGTTTTAGGGTTAAAAATTTCAGAAGCGAAATAGCGGAACTTCCCAATGATGCATTTGCACATTCAACACTTAGAATTGTTCATTTTGCATCACTTGTACAGAATGCATCGATTTTTGCAAAATGGATAATCGAAACACTCGTACAATGGATAATTCATTTTATCGTTTCATGCAGGAACCAACCTTTTCCATTTAATGAGATTTCTCCATCTGGTTTTCCTTTTCCCGATTATGGCAAACGCCCAAAACTGGACTGAACTCGATGATTTTCCGGCTACGGAGCGCGACGATGGAGTAGGATTTGTCATCAGTGAAATGGCCTATTGTGGCACAGGTCGGACTCCATGGTTTACAGAGTTGCGGGATTTTTATGTCTTTGATGCGCTTGCGGAAGAATGGTCTGCAATTGCCTCATTGCCGGAAGGAGAAGAAAGACAATACGCTACCGGATTTTCTGACGGCACAACGGGCTTTGTTTTCGGAGGCGTTGCAGATGACATTTATATAAACGATGTGTGGCAATATGATCCGGACCAGAATGAATGGAACGCTTTGGCCTCTTTGCCTACTTCCGGACGGAGCGGGGCTGCTTCGTTTGTTATTGGAAATACGGCATATATTATCGGGGGGAGGAATGAAATGTCGGGTGCATTGAGCGAGGTGTGGGCGTACGACATGAGCAATGGTACATGGACTCAGAAAGAAGATTTACCCTTTGGCGGGCGATGGCGCGCTTCGGGCACATCGCTCGGGAACAAAGGGTTTATAATATTCGGTCTCAATGAAAATGGTCATTATCAAAAGGGGTTGTTTGAGTACGATCCGGCAGATGACACCTGGAGCAGTATGAGCGACTTTCCTGAATTTGGAAGAACACACGCCGCGATGCAGTCATTTGACAATCAACTAGTATTTTTTGCAGGAATCGATTCTTTGCAGGTCACCCACAACGATTACTGGCGCTTCGATCTTGATAGCTTCACCTGGGAAGAACTGATCGCCCTGCCCGCGGACGGCCGAAGAGGTGGAATTTCATTCGCAGCCAATAACCGGTTTTACTACACCACCGGAATTGATTCGGACGGGGAGCGTATGCGCGATACGTGGAAATGTGCAAACCCGACATCGGTCGCAGAAGTAGCTGAACACAATATTTTTCACCTTTATCCAAACCCGGTAAAAAATACGGTATCGCTGATAATTAACGCGATTTCTTCCAAAACAGCAGACGGTACTATTTACGATTCAAAGGGAACAATTGTCTGGAAAACGAATATCACCAAACAAACATTCAGCATCGAAACATCTGGCTGGGAATCCGGAATTTATTTCGTTAGAATCGAAACCGCGGATGGAAAATCAGACATACTTAAACTGGTTAAATTGTAGCAACTGCGATCAGCGCATTACGCGTTACACAGCCGCCTTGTTCTTATTCGCGAGTTGACCGCACGCAGCATCGATGTCTTTTCCTCTGCTCCTTCGGATATTGACAATGATGTTTTTGGATTCGAGGTACGCCGCAAAGGCATCTACATTTTCAACATCCGCCTGAGAAAACTCTCCGTCGTCTATGGGATTGTACTCAATGATGTTCACCTTGCACGGAACGTGTTTGCAGAATTCTGCCAATTCACGCGCGTCTTCAATCTGGTCGTTGAAGTCTTTGAAAATAATGTATTCGTACGTGACCCTGGAACCAGTCTTCTCGTGAAAATATTTTAATGCTTCTGCAAGGGAGTCCAGCGTGTTCTGTTCATTGATCGGCATGATCCGATCTCGCTTGGCATCGTTGGCTGCGTGCAACGAAAGTGCGAGGTTGAACTTCACTTCATCGTCTCCCAACCTGCGGATCATTTTCGCGATTCCCGCTGTGGAAACTGTAATCCTTCGTGGAGAAATATTGAGCCCGTTTTCCCCGGTGATCAATGCAATGGATTCGAGTGTGCCACTGTAATTCAGCAATGGCTCGCCCATTCCCATGTACACTATATTGGAAAGCGGCTTTCCGGTATGTTCCAATGCATCGCGTGCAATCATCGAAACTTGGTCAAAAATTTCGTCT
>CAZJLZ010000042.1:0-3882 GCA_964546775.1 uncultured Cryomorphaceae bacterium
GTGAAATCAGTGCGCCTACTGAGACCGAAGAAGCTTCAGAGCCGGAACCTGAACCGGAACCAACCATCAGCGATAATCTCAGTCGCGCCCTCGAAGAAACATGGTCTACTCCGTCTGGTGGTGGCAACCAAGGCGATACTGAAGGTCCCGGCAACCAGGGTAGTCCTGATGGAGCTCCGGGAAAAGGTGCGCTTGGTGGTGGTCAGGGCGATTGGGAACTGGCAGGTCGAAGTTTGGTGAGTGGTTATAGCATCAAGGACACCAAAGAAGAAGGTACGGTGGTTCTCGACATCACGGTCGACCGGCAGGGAAATGTATTGACGGCCAAGTGGAGCCCTCAAAGCAATACCACCAGCACATATCTAACAAACAAAGCGATTCACGCTGCCAAACGGTACAAGTTCAGCCCCAAGAGCAACGCAGCCATTGAACAGCGCGGTAAAATCCGTTTCATCTTCCAACTGCAGTAAATGAATTACCGGGAAACCCTGGATTTCCTTTTCAGTCAGCTTCCAATGTATCAAAGAATCGGCGCGGCCGCATACAAAGCCGATCTGAATACTACCTGGAAATTAATGGAGGCCGTTGGAAATCCTCAAAAGGGAAACATGAAATATATCCATGTGGCCGGCACCAACGGAAAAGGATCTGTTAGCCATATGATCGCCTCTGTCCTACAAGAAGCGGGGTACAAAACCGGACTTTTTACTTCTCCTCACCTCAAAGATTTCCGTGAAAGAATACGTGTCTATGGTGCGCCGATTTCCGAACAGGAAGTAATAGATTTTGTTGAAGTCCATTCAGACGTATTCAAAAATATTCAACCCTCCTTTTTTGAAATGACCGCCGCACTGGCTTTGCTCCATTTCAGGAAACACAACGTGGATTTTGCCATTCTCGAAACCGGAATGGGCGGCAGACTGGACTCTACCAATGTGGTGAATCCGGTATTGTCCGTTATTACGAATATAGGAATGGATCACAACCAGTTTCTTGGAAACACCATTCAGGAGATTGCGGGAGAAAAAGCCGGCATCATAAAGTCTGGAAAACCAGTAATTGCGGGTAAAATGCGACCTGAAGCACTGGAAGTGATAAAAGCAAAAGCACAAACTCTCAAAGCTCCACTCCATTTGACCGATGTCTCTCTTTCCTCTTCTTTTTCCACGGATCTGAAAGGCATTTATCAACAGGAAAACATCGCAACCGCTATCACAGCTATTTCTGTTTTGCAAAAATTGAATTTCCCAATCGATGAGCTACATATTGAAAGTGGTTTACGCAATGTAATCCGAAACACCCATCTTCAGGGACGATGGCAAACTTTGTCGGATTCACCGAAGACAATTTGCGACGTCGGTCACAATGCTGATGGAATGAGAATGGTTGTTGATCAACTTCACGCTACTCCTCACAAACATCTGCATTTCGTTTTGGGCATGACCGCCGATAAAGATCTGACAGAAGTATTGGCTTTACTTCCCAAAAACGCGACCTATTATTTCTGCGCGGCAAATATTCCCCGCGCATTGAATGCCGAAAAACTGAAGGAGCTCGCAGCAACCGAAGATTTAACAGGTTTAACCTATAGTAGTGTTGAAGGAGCATATCATGCTGCGAAGGCTGCCGCTGAACCAGAAGATCTGATATTCATCGGCGGAAGCGTGTTTGTAGTGGCAGAAGTGATCTGAAGAAAGGAGCTGATAGTCGAAAATCGACCTCGTATACCCCGAGAGATCGGTTCAGTCTGATACCTTTGTATAAAATTGTATTATGTCTATTCCCCTCGTCCAAAAATACAACGTTGCCGGACCAAGATATACGAGCTACCCCCCTGTTCCCTTCTGGCACAACCTTCCATCTCAAGGAGAGTGGAAAAAAAACGTACTCCTAACATTTAATGAGACCAATCACATCGAAGGAATCAGTCTTTACCTTCACCTTCCTTTTTGTGAAAGTCTATGTACTTTCTGCGGCTGCAATAAGCGAATCACAAAAAATCACAAAGTAGAAGATCCTTACATCGACGCCCTTTTACAGGAATGGGAAATCTATCAGTCATGGTTTGACAGCCCGCCGGTGATTCGCGAAATTCACATAGGCGGAGGTACACCAACCTTTTTTAGTCCGGAAAACCTTCAACGATTGTTCGGAGGTATTCTTAAAAACAGCGAAGTTCATCCCGAAAAGGCGTTCAGCTTCGAAGCGCATCCCAACAATACTACCAAAAAGCATCTGGAGATTCTGTACAAAGAAGGATTTAACCGAATGAGTCTTGGAGTACAGGATTTTGATCCTCAGGTACAAAAAATCGTTAACAGAATTCAACCATTCGAACAGGTACAACAAGTGACTCATGATGCTCGGGAAATCGGCTACCATTCCATTAATTTCGATCTGATCTACGGGCTGCCATTGCAAACATTGGCGAGTATAGAACTCACTATTGGGCTGGTTAACCAATTGAGACCCGAGCGCATCGCGTTTTACAGTTATGCGCATGTTCCATGGAAATCACCGGGACAGCGTATATTCACCGGAGCCGATTTGCCCAACAATGAAGAGAAACGTGCACTCTATGAAAGAGGAAAGGAAATGCTCGAAGATGCGGGATACCAGGAAATCGGAATGGATCATTTTGCACTTCCCGAAGATGAATTGTACGTAGCTTCTAAAAACGGAACGTTACATCGAAACTTTATGGGGTACACCACCGGCCAAACAAAACTGTTGATTGGGTTGGGTGCCAGCTCGATCAGCGACTCCTGGGGAGCCTTTATTCAGAATGAGAAAAAAGTAGAAACTTATAAAGAACACTGCGCTGCCGGAAATGTAGGAATAATTAACGGCCATGTGCTGAGTGGAACCGATAGAATCATCAGAAAACACATTCTTAATTTGATGACTAAATTCAGTACCGGTTGGCATGAGCCTTCCGAATATGTGCCCATTCTGGATCAACTTCCGGATAAACTGGATGAAATGGTGTCGGATGGTTTGGTAAAACTGTCAGACAACGAACTCAAAATTACTCCTGAAGGAATTCCCTTTGTGCGCAATGTATGTATGGTACTGGACGAATATCTGTCGCAGAATGAACCTTCTCAACCCATGTTCAGCAAAACAGTTTAAATTGAACGAGCCTGCAAAATCAGGGCATTGAAATTTTTGACCGTCCGAAGTTTCTATCTTTACTGCCGTCCCGCTCACTTAATTTTATTCGTTTGATTTCATGAAATATTCCATTGTTATCGCGTTCATTATTGTTCTGACTCTGGGAGTTGCCTGCAACATTGAAACAAATACCGATCCGTTCAAACCTACCGACAGGCACGATCATGGAGAAGTGGATCTCGTGATGTTGATGGGACGTATGCAATTGTACATGAACAAACTGTATTTCGCGGGAATCAACAACAACAAAGAACTGCGCGACTTTTATGTTCACGAATTGGAAGAAGCAATGGCAGAAATCAGTGAAGGAAATGTTACCCACGAAGGCGTGGACATCAGTGAGAATATGAAGCTTTATGGAGTCAGTCAACTCAACATATTCGAAAAAGCACTGGAGCAAGACCGTGATTTTAACGATGCTTACCGCGCATTCATCAACTCCTGCAATAGTTGTCACATGGTTTCAAAATATCCGTTTATCATTATTCAGAAACCAACCAACCCGGTTTTTGACAATCAGGTGTATGAAACGAAGTAAAGCTGAATAAGATGGATTACTTTTGGGCAAACGCCCGGATTTGGCCTTTTTTCAACTCAAACATTATATCAAACATTGGTTGGCTGCGCACTCAATCAAAGGACACGGCATCCACTCCCCGTTTGTCTATGATCTCGCCACAAACGTTCTACCCGACCAACCGGATGCGT
>CAZJLZ010000043.1:0-2645 GCA_964546775.1 uncultured Cryomorphaceae bacterium
CATAGAGCTGCAAAAACTGGTTCAACCCGAAAAGCTCATATTGATTTCGACCGTAAAAACACGTAGTGAAATCTCACCGCAATTGCGCATTGTGGCAAATTTGAAACTCAACAGCTTATTCAGTGGTTCTTTGATTCAGAATCTTTCCGGCTTGATTGACCTGGTGGTGTCGTGGCAGACAAAAGATCAGCGCATGCTTTTTCTGGACATGCTGCACAATTGCACTCCCAAATTTTTGAAGTTCGCCATACACGCGTGTATCAACTGGGACAATGATGTATTACCACACAACTATCTTCATCTCCACGGAAACCGCGACCCATTGTTTCCAGTTAGTCGTGCGTACAATGCCGAAATTGTGGAGGGAGGCAATCATTTTATGATTTACGAAAAGGGAGATGAACTGACCAGACGCATCCAGGCTCATCTGGATGCATAAAAAAACGCCGGGCTTTCACCCGACGCTTTCGACTAGAGGAGACTTTATTATGAATTATGCTATCGCATTTCCTTTTTCATCAAGAGTCAGCGTTTCTTTTTTAGTGCCGTCTGTAACGATCACTTTGTAAGTAACACTTTCTTTTCCCTGAACTGCAGTTGCGGATTCTACTGTCCAGCCTTTGTATTTGTCACCTTGCAGAGTTTTTTGAACCCCTTCAGGGAGTTCCTCGGCTTTAATTGCTTTTTCATTCTGCTTCGTCAACATTGCCAGTTCTGCACTGTTTATCATGTGAAATGCAGTAGTGTCTTCAGTTGGCGTTTCTGTAGTGTCTTGCTGAGCAAAAGCAATTGAAGATCCTGCTACGAACAAGGCGGCTGTTAAAAAAATACTTTTCATGTATACCTGGTGTTTAGTGTTTAAATTTTAAAATGACCTTCTGCTTTAGAAGTGAAAATGGTGTAGTCAGAATCGTGCCCATATCTATAAATAGACTAATTGGTTGATAATCAATACTAAAATTATCGATCTTCTAAGTGTACTTTGTAGAAACATTCTACACGTTGAGTAAAATTTCAGCAAAACTTTGTCTATTGACCGGATGAGAAATCTCAAAATCATACGGTGCTTTGTGAGTATTTTTGAAAAACCAGACACAGTTGATATGACGGTCGAAGATTCTGTTTTTTTACCTTTTGCATTGGGATTGGTGATGTTCGGCATCGGCCTGAATCTACACTTCAATAATTTTAAATCGGTTTTTGCTGCACCCAAAGCTATTTTGTTCGGAGCCTTTGGTCAAATGGTTATGCTTCCGTTGACGGCATTTGCTATTGCCTTAGTATGGCCAATGGACAATTACTATAAGCTGGGACTCATTCTGATAGCAGTTTGTCCGGGTGGAACCGCTTCCAATCTCGTGACATTTCTACTGCGGGGACGGATCGAATTATCCGTGGCAATGACAACCATCAACAGTTTCTTGATTCTGTTGACCATTCCGTTTTTTATTCGGATAGCAAGCCAAATGTTCATGGTTGAAACCGGTCAGTTAGAAATAGGTTTCTGGTATGTTTTTTCTGAAATATTCTTTACAGTGCTGATTCCTGTTCTTGCCGGAATGAGCATCAATAGTTGGATGCCGGAAATGACTCGCCGGTTGCGGAAACCGCTGCGATACATTTTGCCTGCTGTATTACTCGGTGTTTTTGCGATCGTTTTATTTGCCGGAAACGGAAGCGGTGCGAAAGACGTCTTCGCAAACTGGACTTTGTTTTTTCCGGCATTAATTCTCAATATCGGTTCTATGCTGGCTGGGTACTTTTCCTCAAAGGGAATTGGAATCAATCATCGGGGAAGCTATACAATTGCCATCGAAGTAGGTCTACAGAACAGCATTCTCGCTATTTACCTGGCCACAAATGTTCTTGAGAACGAAGCCGTAGCTTTAATGGCGGTTATTTATGGGAGCTTTTCGTTTTTTGCTACGTTAGGCATGGGGTATTTACTGGAACAATCAGGAAATATTGGCCGAATCAGAAGTAGCCAGGATTAGGGTGCTTTGGGTTCCGAAGCATCACTGAAAACGTACTGAATAATGTTGGCACCCATTTGCAGTGCTTTTAGTCGTGTTTCTTCATCATTTCCATGGACTTCTGCATCTTCCCAGGCATCGCTAATATCGGATTCGTAAGTGTTGTACAATACCAACCTACCATCGTGAAACAGTCCGAAGCCCTGGGGAGCTTTTCCATCGTGTTCGTGAATTTTCGGTAGTCCGTTCGGGAAGTAAAATCGCTGGTTATAAATAGGGTGAGAGAAGGGTAGTTCCACGAGCTCCTGATCAGGAAATATCTTTAAAAGTTGCGGGCGGATAAAAGGATCCATTCCATAATTGTCGTCGATGTGGAGAAAACCACCGCCTTCGAGATAGGTTCGCAGATTGGATGTTTCAGCAGAACTGAAAACCACGTTTCCATGTCCGGTCATATGCACAAAAGGGTAGTTGAACAAATCAGGACTTCCCACGTCTACAGTAGCCACTTCTTCTGCAATCTGCATTCCCAATTGCTGGTTGCAGTATTTTATAAGGTTTGGAACTGCGGTTGGATCAGCATACCAGTCTCCGCCACCCTTGTATTTCAATACCGCAATCTGATAAGATCCGTCCTGGGCCGAAAGAATACCGGAGCCGAAAGTGAGCAAA
>CAZJLZ010000044.1:0-10018 GCA_964546775.1 uncultured Cryomorphaceae bacterium
ACATCGAAGAGCAGGAGGGGTCAAAATGGATTCTGGATTTCAACCAGACATACAATCCATACTGCGCATATAATGAGAAATATTCTTGTCCGATTCCTCCGAAAGAAAATCACCTTGAAACGCGAATTGAAGCAGGAGTTAAATATGAATCTGATTACTGAGCAGTTTCCTGATTCCAGGTTTCTTCTGAAATCGGGGTGCCGTTTTTGAAGAAAAATTTACCACCCCACGGGTGCTCCACACGTTTGTATTCGTTTCCTTTATCTCCTTTCACGACGATTCGTTCAGTAATTGAACGTTGTCCATCCTGATAAGTTCGTTGGGTAACTCCGCTATTGTATTGCTTCGCCAGATCCAATTGAAATTCTTCGATAGAAGTTTGGGGAACATCTGTACCATCCTGATCGCTCAGCTCCATACTTTCTTCCTCTTGCTCCTTTTTCAAGGCGCGTTGATGGGCCATCTGACGCCTCTGGCTTTCTTCCCAATCTTCTGCTTTTTGTCTGCGCTCCTGTTCTTTCTGTTCAAATTCATCCATTTCCTTTTGGCGATTGGGTAGCTGCGGTTTTTCTGCAACCGAAGACTGAGAAGTATCGCTTTGTTCTTCTTTTTCTCTTTGGCGAAGTATTTTGAGCGTGTCTTTCATGGCCAGTTCAATATCACGGATTTTTACCGGTGGATATACATTCATTGGGCGCAATGCTCCGGCTTCTTCATATTTACGAATCGATTTAAGATACTCATTGCGTACAAAAAGATCATGAGCCTGATCCATGAGGTTCAGAAAATTTCTATCTGTTGCGGCTTCAAATTGTTCCTGCCTTGCAATTTCTGCGCGTTCCTTGGCCGAAAAACCACTAAGATCTGGTTGAGCAGCTACTGTCAGGGCTCCGAGAAAAAAAAATATTGTCAGGTTTACTCTATTAAGTCGATATTTCATAGCGTGTCAGATCATGTATTTTACGGAAAAAGTAGTAAATCACTGCTCCCGTTAGGTAGAATACAATATCGATAAAATCGGATTGATATTGATGTGAGTATTTCGGGAGTACTACTTCAAAAATTATGCTGAAAGCTGCCACAGTTAAAAGAATCTTCGCAACCGATAATTCAAAGTTAGAAGATACAAATTTCCATTTGATCATTACATATCTACAAAACCCCAAAGTGAGCGGAAGACAGAGTAAATCTGCCAGATAATCCGAAATCAAGGGAAAGTATTGACCACTCATTTTGAGAACATAAAGCAACAGATACAATAATGTACAGCAGATATAAATTGTCTTACCCATTTATCCACTAAAAATAGCTGTAAACCAAATAACGAATGCGACGAGCGCCATATATACCATCCATACTACGTTCAGTACATAATACAACAACCGTAGTGCAGGATTATCAGAATGCTGAATCTTTTTCAGGTATTTTTCAATTCGTGATTGACTGGCTTCTTTTTGATGTAATCTTTCAGCTTCACGCGATTCTCTTTCGTTCTTATCGATCAATCTATGATCAACCAGAGCGCCACAGTATTTGCAGTGGGTTTGATTGCCCGGCGTCCATTTTGAACAGTTCGGACATTTTATTTCTATGGGGCTCATGGACATCAAAAATACAAAACCACCGTTTCAGGGTTGAGTGAAATTACAGGCGCACGGGACTGATGATATTGTCGGCTTCAGGTTCTTTTAGTTTGGTCGGAATGTTTCGATACACAGCTTCTGCCAACGAATTGATAAGATTGATTTTGAGCTGCGATCTGCTGTAAAGAATACTTATTTCCCTTGAAGGCTGTGGATAGTCAAAAGGTTTGACCATTTTTTTGTCCTCTGGTGAAAGCTCTTCGGCCGTTAAATATGGAATGAGGGTCATTCCCAGACCTTGTTTGGACAAGCGGATCAGAGTCTCAAAACTTCCGCTTTCCAACGAAAAATGCCGGTTGTTGCCATTCTGAGTGGTAGGTGATTCGAACGCTGTTTTACAAAGGTTGATCACACTGTTGCGGAAGCAATGTCCCTGGTTCAACAACAAAATATCTTCCAACCGCAGTTCAGAATTGAGAACGAATGTTTCCTCTGCCAATCGGTGATTGTTTGGAATAAATGCAACAAATGGCTCATAATAAACAGGCTTTTCAATAATTCCGGCAATATTGAGCGGAGTGGCGGCAATGGCCGCGTCCAGTAAATCTTTTTTCAGTTTGTCAATGAGTACTTCGGTTTGCAATTCCTCCACAATCAATTCCACGTCGGGATAGGTCTTTAGAAAATCAGGTAGCAATCTCGGAATCAATGACGATGCTATGGTAGGTATCACACCAATCCTGAATTCGCCCGAAATAACGCCTTTTGAATGCTGGATCAGCTCGTGAATTTTACCCATTTCATTGAGCGCAATTCTCGCCTGTGCAATGACCTGTTTTCCTATTTCAGTTGGCTCCACGGGTTTCTTGCTCCGGTCAAAAATCAGAATGTCCAGTTCTTCTTCGAGTTTCTGGATTTGCATACTGAGCGTGGGTTGGGTAACGAAACATTTCGCAGCAGCATTTCCAAAATGACGGTAAGTATCAATTGCCGACAAATACAAAAGCTGGGTATAGGTCATGACTGAAATTTTGGTAAAAATAGTTGTTTATTATTGAAAAATAAATACCATCACAAAGCTTTATGTCATGTTTTGAGTTTGTTGATAAACCTGTTGAGCAAATGACCTTTCAGTCGAAGTTTTGGATGACCATAATTGACTACTTTGGCATCATTAACCGATATAAGCTAAAAATGAAAATTATTTCTGCGTGTTGTTTCCTGATTGGTGGATTGCTATTCTGGTCTTGTGATCGCAACGAAGAGATTTCCGGATGTACCAATCATCTCGCAGAGAACCACGATCCAAGGGCTACGGTTGATGACGGGAGTTGCACCTTTTCTGCAGAAACTCAGACAATATGGAAAGACGGAGTAGCCGGAGGATGGAACGGAAATCTTACGACCTATGGTTTTGTCCCGTACGTATGTATCGGTGATATGATTGCAGAAGCGGATACCAGCGAAGGTGGGAATACTCCAGCCTTTTTGGTGACAGATGGAAACGGAGATCTCGACGTCCAATTCCGTTTGATCAATCCCCGAACAGCGAGTAATTACATTGAGGGCTCCGTACATGTCGATATACAGAAACCAGAAGGTTCAGAACTTGGTGTTTTTGAAGTTTATTTACATGGGAAAATTGTCGATAACGTTGGAAATTGCGGTGAATTTATCAGAACGCAAAAACTTCAGTTTTCCGGAATGGCGTTGGATACAACGACAACAACACTCACAATTCCTTTCCGTGATTTCAGCCAGTTGTATCTCGGCGACATCGGAGTGGTTTTCGGATTGTCTGTTTCAGGCTCTGCCCCCAATTCCGAACTAATGACGATCAACAATATTCGCTGGACACGATTCTAAATCCGGGGTTGTGTAGACCTGTTCGGATACGGCAATTGTTTGGTATGGTCGCAGTCCCAATTTTCCAAAAAAAAAGATCGTCACGAAAGTGACGATCCTGATATTGTTTGGGAGCATCCGAAGATGCACATAAATTACTTTTTGATATTGGCCCGACGCTCTTTGATACGGGTCGCTTTACCAGTACGTTTGCGCATGTAGAAAATACGAGCTCTGCGAACGATTCCGCTTTTAGTCACTTCAATTTTATCGATGAATGGCGATGCTATTGGGAAAATACGTTCTACTCCAGTGCCACCCGAAATTTTTCTTACTGTAAAAGTTGCAGTAACACCAGATCCTCTGCGTTGCAAAACAACACCCTGAAACTGCTGAATTCGTTCTTTGGAACCTTCGCGAATTTTGTAGTGAACATTTATTGTGTCTCCCGCTTTAAAGTTGGGAACCTCAGTCATTTCGACAAGGCTGTTCTCAATTTCTTTCAATCTGTCCATTGCTATAAATATTTGTGTGGCTGATTCGCCCGGCTCATTTTTGGGGCTGCAATATTACGAATAATCGCAGCAAAAAACCAGTTTAAAACCAAATTTTAATTTTCCTCACCGCTCAATAAGTCTGGTCTGCGCAAACGGGTGCGCTCCAGAGATTTATCCAATCGCCATTGATCAATGGCTTTGTTGTTTCCCGAAGTTAGAATTTCAGGCACACTCCAGCCATTGAATTCGGCTGGCCTGGTATACACCGGAGGGGCCAGCAATCCGTCTTGAAATGAATCACTCAGAGCCGAAGTTTCATCGTTCAAAACGCCCGGAATCAACCGTACAACACAATCTACCACTACCGCAGCTGCAAGTTCTCCGCCGGACAAAACATAGTCTCCGATTGAAATTTCGCGGGTAACGAGATGTTCGCGCACGCGTTCATCAACACCTTTATAATGACCGCACAAAATAATAAGGTTCTGTTTGACCGAAATCTCGTTTGCCATAGATTGTGTCAAAGTGTCACCGTCGGGTGCCATGTATATGATTTCATCATAGGACGTCTGTTCTGATAATGTATCGATGCATTTGGCGATGGGTTCTATACCCATCACCATTCCGGCACCGCCTCCAAAAGCATAGTCATCTATCTGCTTTTGTTTATTGGTACTGTAATCCCGCAAATTATGGATACCGATTTGGACCACGCCTTTTTGTTGTGCTCGTTTCATGATGCTATCGTTCAGCCAGCTTTCTAGCAGAGCGGGTAGAGCGGTTATGATGTCTATTTTCATAATGCTGTAAAAGTAGGAAAGCTCCCGCACAGTTTATCCTATCTGGAAATCCTTCTTATATTTGGGTTTGAATGAGGCATGGCATTTGTACCACGGCCGAAAAAAAACTGATATGATGCTTTACAAAACTTTTTTAATGGTGCTTGTACTTGCACTGGTTTCACCAAATTTTTCCGCTCAGAGTGTAGAAGATGTTGAATATGACGATCTACTTATTGCATACGTAGATGGAGATTATGAAAAGGTAATCAAGAAGGCCGAAAGGTATACCGATGATTCGGATACCCGAAGAGATCCCAGACCTTATCTATACATTTCAATGGCGTATTTCGAAATAAGTAAAAAAGAAGAATTTGCCGAAGAATATCCGAAAGCCTTTCGCGATGCATTGAAATATGCATCTAAATTCAGCAAAAAGGACAAGGAAAATGAATACAGCGGTGAGCATCGGGATTACCTGGATGAATTGCGATCAGAAGCAATGCGCGAAGCCGATTTGTTTATGGCTGACAATGATGTACGTGGTATGAGTCAGGCCGCCAGGATTTATAAGTACCTCGTGGATATTGATCCCAATGATGCCGGTTCTGTGATGATGTATTGCGCAGTTTTGTACAAAATCAACCGTCGCGGTGAAGCGGATTTATTGATGCGCGAACTGGGACCAAAGCTGACGGATATCGATTTTGAGGATATGACTCCGGATCAACAGGAAATGCTCAAATTTGGAATGATTCACTATTCCAATTATCTGAAGGACGAAGGGATGGTGGATTCAGCGAGGGTAACCATGAACCTTGGCCACCCCTATTTTAAAGATGACAACGAGTTCCGACTTTCGTATGAAGAAATTCAGGATTAAATATCCGGTATCAAAAGTTTCTAAAGGGATCTCAGATCCCTTTTTTTGTACGTTTTATTATGCCGTTCAGGCCATTCGTCAGAAAAACCAATTATAGAGACATGAAACGTGGGCTGATTTTCGCCTTGGCTTTGGCACTCCTGTCTTTCGGTTTTTCCAAAGGGCGGCTCAAAAAGGCATTTGAGGCGTTGGAAGTGTACAATTATTTTGAAGCCAAGAATCTATTTCAGCAATCTCTTAAAAAGTATCCGTCAGGTGCATCATACGGGCTGAGTGTGATCTTCAGCCGGAATGACAATCCATTCCATCACTTGGATTCTGCCTTGGTTTATTCGAAAAACGCCATAGCTCAGTTTCCAACTGAGGATGAGAAACGGATTGAATTCTATTCTTCAATAGGGATCAACGATACTATCCTTCGGACACAGTTACACCATATAGATTCACTCGCATTTGAACGCGCGCGATCGATCCATACGGTGACGGAATACAATCGGTTTATTGAGATGTATCACCACGCAGCACAAATTGCTGAAGCAATGGAATTGCGCAATGCACTCGCGTTCGAGCAGGTAAAAATCATCAATCTTCCGGATGCGTTCGAAACATTTATTAACAGTTATCCCGAAGCAAGACAAATTCCAGAAGCTCAAGCACTGTATGACGAATCATTTTACCACTACATGACCCGCGACCAACGGATTGATTCATTTTTGGCATTTGCTGAGTCGTACCCGGAAAGCCCATACCATAGTGCAGCCTTGGATAAAATTTTTGAACTGAGCACTCCCAATAATTCGGTAGCTGAACTCCACCGATTCATACAATCCTTTCCCGATAACCCCAATGTTTCTGAAGCCTGGAAAAGAATTTACAAAATGCGGGTCAGAAGTATTACACCTGAAACGCTGGCCCGGTTTGCACTTGATTTTCCAGATTACCCGTACCTCGCTGAACTCCAAAAGACCTTCAATCTAACAGTTACGAGTTATTACCCGATAGAATCAAAAGGAAAATGGGGCTTTGTAAACGAACACGGAGAAATTGCCATTGACCCGCAATATGAATGGGTGGAACCTTTTAACGAAGGACTGGCAATGGTGAGTAAAAACGGACTGGTAGGTTTTATCGACAAACAAGGAACCGAAGCAGTTCCGTGTCGCTACGAAAGTTCAGAATTGTTTTTGAACGGACTTGCAGTTGTGGAACTGAAGGGTAAATATGGTGCAGTTGATCGGAACGGCAATGTTCGGATTCCATTTGACTTTGAGGAAATAGGTGACTTTACCGGAAACCTGACCTATGCTGTGATCGATGACCTGGTAGGATATATTGACACCAAAGGCCGAACCATCATTGATTATAAATATGACTTCGGAACTACTTTTAAAAATGGTTTTGCCAAGGTTTCCAGAAACGATCAATACGGAATTATCAATGAGCTCGGGACAGAAATTATCCCCGTAATACATGAATACATAGACGAGTTTGAAAATGGAGGTGCACGGGCTAAGGAAGACGAATTGTATGGACTATATAATACTGCAGGCGAACTAACAGTACCTTTTGACTATGAAAATATCGGGGTCATGGCGGAAGGCCTGGTTGCTGCAGTGCAGAAACAGAGAATGGGCTTTCTGAATGATACAGGCGCGGTTGTCATAGATTTCCTGTATAATATAGACAGCAGAAACATTAAGGACGTTCAATTCAATAAAGGGAGAACAGTTGTATATCAAAAAGGGAAATATGGTTTAATTGATTCTGCTGGCACCAAAATATTACCAGCTATGTTTGATGCCATTGGAGATTGGACAGTAGATCGAATCGCTGTTAAAAAAGGCCGGAATTGGGGATATGTAAATGAACGGAATGAACTGGTTATCGGATATAAGTTCGATTATGCTTCTGATTTTACCCAATCTTTAGCCGTAATAAAAAAGGACGAAAATTATGGTATAATTGATACTTCAGGCCAGTTTAAAATTCAACCGCACTTTCATTTGCTCGAATTGATCGATACTGTTTATTTCACTGCCAAGTCCGAAGGTTATTGGGGACTTCTTCGATTTACCGGTGATACTGTTCTGAATTTTGAATATGACCTCATTGAAACCATCGATAAAAAGGTGCTGAAACTGGAGCAGGATGGTAGTTTCGGATATTATGACTTGTCTCGCAACCGCTGGATCTGGCGTCAGGACTAATTTTTAATCACTTTAAACTCTACCCGTCGGTTTTGTTGCCGGCCCTCGTCAGATTCGTTGGATGCAATCGGTTTGCTCAATCCATGACCTTTGTAAGTAACTCTTTCCTTATCTGTTTTGTGTTCAATGAGATAATCTGCAACAGCTTTAGCGCGCGCCTCGGATAATTTCTGGTTGTATGATTCAGAACCCACATTATCGGTATGACCACTGATCTCTACTTCCATATAGGGATGATCGTAAAGCAAATCCACCAGCATTCCAAGTTCATCTTTTGATTCGGGCAGCAGCTCGGCTTTATCAAACTCAAAAAATATGTTGCGCAGTTCAAGAATGTCTCCCACTTCGAAATCAAACGTGGTCAGTGGAGCTTCAATCGTCGATGCTTTTTCAACGATTTTTTGTTTCGGAGCGGGTGGGATGCATTCCTTCGGACGATCGGTTAACCGCTCACCAGCATTGGCATCGCGTACCAATACATCATCCACATAATAATACGAACCGCGTTCTCCATCCGGATATTTGATGATTTCTGTTTGTTCATCCGGATAAAAATTTCCGATGATCAAATAATGCATGTCGGTTTCAGCACGAAAAACACCGCTGATTTTTTTCCAGCGGGATCCCCGGGTTTCGACAGGCTTTTCAGTATTAACGTGAGGAGTGAAATACAACGGTAGCCGATTGTTGGTTCGCACCAGTGTGTCAGAAAAAAGCATTCCGATGTTGTTGCTGGCTCGTGCAGAGCGTTCCGATCGCAACACCCAAAATTCCGCATAGTAATTCTGCCCGGCGTACAAAATGCTGTCGAGTTTGATCATTAAATATTCGTGCCAGAAGGTGGGGGTACCACCAGTTCCCTGAACCTTTATCCCCATCATATTGTCTCCTGATCGTGGTGTCTGCCTGATTGGGCTGTGCCTTTTTGGGTTTGCCCAGCAATCAGGTGCCACCCGGGTGGAAAGTAAATCCGGTGTGGTTTCAGTAGGGCTCGTCCAGTCACGAAAGCAATCGTCCATATAAGAAATGCCTTTTTGATTCCAATGACAAGGAGTCTTTAAAGTCGATTCGAATCCCGGATTGGGTGCGTAGTTATACACTTCTTCAGGTACAAACTGTTCGAGTAATCCCTGACCGTTTGAAGAGGTGACCACAATGCTGGTCACCAGAAGCAACAATAATTCTCTCATCACATTGATTTTAATCATGCATACAAAGCTATTGTTCAAGTCGCTCGCCTGGATTCTCACAAGCGGATTTTTTACCATGGTCATTGTGAATAACCACTGGACATTGAATGCGTTTTGGAGGTGATGACCATTTCAAAAATTGGTTACTTTGTTGGCAAAATGAAATGGTTTTTGATTTCTGTCACCAACATAGCCTTGTTATGGTCAGGTCCGCATTTGGCTGTGGCGCAGGAACGGGTCATGTCCGATTGTTTCAGTGCTGTAAAAATTGAGTTTCCGTTTCATTCAACCGACCTGATAGGATTGGAAAACGATTCCTCTACAGTTGCCTTGGTCAATTATCTTGTTGAAGATCAATACACCTTTTGGTATCAGATTTCATCTGCAATTTCAGATACGCTGCGTTATTCTGTTTGGGCTTCTGATCCGTCTGATATATTTCAGGCTGTACTATATCGCAGTACCGATACTTTATTTTGTATCGATGTGGTTTCCGGGAAAATTAAACCCGAAGAAGTCGTCATTGATCTCTCTGTTTTTCCCGGTGTAGATGTAAATCTGCAATTGTACCATTACAAAATGGCACTGAAGGCCGGGGAAAAGTATTTCTTGTCTGTTCTTGCTTTGGATGAAGACTATTGCGGGCATAATCTGGAGTTGGAATTCAACGGGGAACGACTACGATTTCAGGCTGTGAATAAACCCTGTTTTAATTATGCAACAATTGATTTCACAGATTTTTTGCCTGCTGCCTTGGACGAAAATGCAGATTCCGATATTGATTTGATCTTACCATCCGGGGTCCCGGCTGTAGTTGTTGATACCATACCAGAACCTTCTAGGGTTGTGGCCGAATTTAACGGCGATGATACAGATCTTTCGGGAAATGAAACCAGCGGAATGTCTGAAGTAATTTTGTCACAATCCATAATAGAAGAGATGGAACTTAAGCCGGGTTCCTCGTTGAACCTTCAGGGTGTGTATTTCCACAACAATACCTATGCTTTTCGCGAGGACTCCCAAAACCAACTTAA
>CAZJLZ010000045.1:0-10656 GCA_964546775.1 uncultured Cryomorphaceae bacterium
CTATAGATGAAATCATACTTCACCAAAACGGGTCGTACGAACTTGAACAATTCCTCTGCATTTCTGCCGTACATGTAATACGTGCCGTCCTTGTTTTCCATCATTTCAATTTCGTGGCCGTCATAATACCCAATTTCATGGTCACCCAACAGATTGTGCAACTCCATGGCCAGCGCATAGAAATCAGTATCATCTTCCCGGCCGTAGTAAAACGAGACAATGACTGCGTGCTTAAAAGATTTCAGTATGGACGAACTGGTTTCATTCATCTCACTCAAAGCTAACTCTTTAATACAAAAATCCAATCAACCATAGCGGGATTTTACTCCTGAAACCGTATTCAATGTCATCGGCGGCTTTATTTCTTAGAAAATTTTGTTTGTTACACTGAACATTTCTGCGCCCTATTGTATGTTACACTATAAGTTTTAACGAAAATTCGTTCACCACACTACACATTTTAGTTCTTTAATTCGGGAATTGCTTTTCAATCTTCTACCTATCGACTCAGAAATCACGACAAATCCTTTCCGAACAAGTATCATCAAAACTCGGCTATTTTCACCTCACATTTACCTACCTTTATTAAGCATAGAAAAAACCCTTTTCCGGCAACTATCAACCTGTGAACGAATCAAATAAAACATTTCACCATGGTCGCGGAGCCCAACACAATCCACACAACCGGTTTGCTGTTCAGGAACACGCGTTAGAGCATATCGAAGGCATCGATGAAGACGTCGCATCTGAAAGCCGAAGGACGAAATACATCGAGATCTTTCCCAAAACCATCGTCACCAAAGTCAACAGTCCGGACCTCGGTTTTAACTGGTCGATGAATCCTTACCAGGGCTGCGAACACGGCTGCATCTATTGCTATGCCCGCGGCAGCCACGAATACTACGGTTATAGTGCCGGTCGCGATTTCGAAGAAAAAGTATTGTACAAAAAGAACGCCGCACAACTATTGGAAGCTACGTTTCAAAAGAAAAGCTGGCAACCCGACCTCATTGTACTTTCAGGCAATACCGATTGCTATCAACCCGCCGAAAGGGAATTCGAAATCACCCGCCAATTACTAGAAGTTTGCCTGAAATACCGGCATCCTGTGGGCATCATCACCAAAAACAGTCTGATTCTTCGCGACCTGGATCTGCTCACTCAATTAAACGAAATGAATCTGTTGCGGCTTACGCTTTCCATTACCACGCTCAACGAGGATATTCGCCGCGTCATGGAACCTAGGACAGCATCTGTCCATCAGCGGCTAAAGACATTGAAAACCCTCAGTGAAAACGGAATAAAGGTAAACGTGAATATGGCACCGATTATTCCTGCGTTGACGAGTCACGAAATTTTTGACTTGGTGAAAACCGTTGGTAAACACGGAGCCAATAGCGCCAATTATATTCTCGTCAGGCTCAACGGACACAACGGAGATCTGTTCACCGATTGGGTGAAAAAGAACTTTCCGGACCGCGCTGAAAAGGTACTCAACCACATAAAAGAAACACACGAAGGAACCCTTAACGAGAACCGCTGGAAAGTAAGAATGACCGGAAAAGGCACCTATGCCACTCAGGTGAAAGATATGTTCACGCTTGCAAAAAATAAATTTCTACCGAACGAATCGCGGGAACCGGTCAATACAAAATCGTTTATCCGCAATTCGCAATTCACGATCGATTTTTAGAGTTAAGAAATTAAAATCCTTCAGATAAACTACGGGTGGCTTCGATAGGACTACTATTCGAGTGAATTCGATCGCCATTAGCAAGCCGCTTTTATTAAAGGAATCATTAAATTAGTCCGACCAACCCATTCTGCAACATGAAATTATCCATATGCATCCTGCTAATATTGGTTGCATCCTTTGGTAATAGCCAGCATTTTTTGCAATCGTTTGGTGGGATCAACCATGACGAGTCACTTTCGTTGGGAATGGACGCTGAAGGCAAATTGTACCACACCGGTTTTTTTAATAACACCCTCAACTTTGAAAGCAGTTCTGTCGTTTCGAACGGTAACAGCGACGTGTATGTAGCAAGGAACGACACCATTGGCGAACCGGAATGGATTTTCAGCGGGGGAAGCACAGGTCCCGACCGTGGACTGGACATGGCAGTTATGCCAGATGGAACCACCTTGATCACTGGATTTCATTCGCACAACGCCAATTTTGATGGAACCACCCTACCCTCGAATAGTTTATCCCAGGACCTGATCGTATTAAAGCTATCTCCTTCTGGTGATATGGTGTGGGTACGGACATTCGGAGGAGAACTCGGTGATACCGGATATGGGATTGATGCAGACCCATCAGGAAATGTTGTTGTAACCGGCCAATTCAGAGGCACCATCGATTTCGACGGCACAACCTTCACTTCTACAACACACCAGGATGGCGGGCTTTCTGCTGACGTTTTTGTTTTGAAGTTAGATTCAGACGGTAATGTATTGTGGGCCAAACAAGGTCAGAACGATCAGGACAGCAAAGGACTGGATGTAAAATTTGACAATGCAGGCAATGTGGTTGCCTGCGGACAGTTTTCCGATACCCTCACTTTTGATCAGACACACTTGAATGACGTATATAATGCCGGATTTGTAATCAAATTTGATGAAAACGGAAACGAACAATGGTTCCGGAAAATAACTTCTTCTCAAACCATTGCCAATGCATTGGAAATAAATTCGGACAATCAGATCTATGTAACCGGTGACAATATTGGTCCAGTAGCGGTTTATAACGAAACGGATCCTCAACTTTTTCCTGTCGAATATTCCTACAATATTTTTCTTTCCAAATTTGGCCCGAATGGCGCATTGGTTTGGCTCACTACGAATGGTTCCGAAAACCAGATATCTTCTAAAGAGATAGCATTAGATAATGTAGAAACCCCATACATAACCGGTACTTTCAATTGTAGATTCGACGAATACTCTGAAGAATATGGCGAAGGGATTTTCTTCAGTGCCGGCTGGAGAGACATTTTTATTTCAAGGTTTGATGTTTCCGGAAACCGAATGTGGAGCCGACATATGGCCAGCAACCAGGATGATTATTGTAGTGCTATTGCGGTTAACATTCCCGATATGCCTGTTATTTCGGGCAGTTTCGAGAATGAATTCGTCGTTACCTATGCCGATTCGTTTGTTGATAACGCCGGCAATTGGCTGGAATACGTCGGTGGTTCATATTGTGGAGACAACAATTATGGAACCTTGATTTTGGTTTCGTCCGAAGGGAATAAGGATATTTTTCTTACCGCCCCTATCGATCTGAACCGTGAACCACTCGATTATTTTATCAGACCAGGAGGGGATTGCAATCGTCCGTACCGACCAGCATGTGTGAACCTGTGCAACGACTCAATCATCAGTTGCGGGCCGACATCGACAGGAATCATTGATTATACAAGTGGACTGGGACCCGAATATGAGTGGACATGGAGTTCACCCGATTATTCGCCCTTGGTAAATATGGAAATTCCTGTCACCGGCACGTATTACATGACTTACGAACGATCCGACGGCTGTATGAGTTTTGCGGATACCCTGCATGCTGTTATTCATCCGATCCCTCTACCTTTAATATCGGACGACATAGTAGTAAACAACCTAATCGAACCGAACGCCATTCCACTTTCATTTTGTCATCCGGATACGGTGCTACTCATGGGAAGTAATTTCAACAGCAGCGATGATTTTGAATGGTCTTCAAGTCAAGGATTTATTTCAACCGAGGCTGACAGTGCTATTCGGATAACCGACACCGGAAACTACACATTCACCATCACCAATGAATTTGGTTGCTCAGAAACAAACAATATTTCGGTAGTTGCTTTCTCCCCTATTGACTCAGTACCAATGTATCTCCGATTTCCGGAATTCGAGGAACCAACCGATACCGTTTACATGTGCGAAGACGACAATATTGAAGTAGAATTATATACAACAGGTGATGTATCGGTTTTTTATGATATTCTGGATAATTCAGACATTTCCTGGACCATTACTCCTGAAGCTAACGCAAATATTTGGTCACCATCCCTTGGGACAGATTTCGCAATTATTGATGACCCTCAAACCGGATTTTTTACGATATCAGTCCACATAGAGGGACTTTGCGACAGCGCAGCCTTAGTGGTAGAGCGCTCTGTTTATATTGTGGTTTACCCGGATCCGTTTCTAAACATTTCGCTGGTCGGCGACGACGAAATTTGTCCCGGCGACAGTACGATTCTCACCGCCTATGGCACCAACTTTTATAACTGGGGAGGAGATAATTTTATTCAAACGGGTAACAACACTATTATGGTATGGGAACCGGGAACCTATTCGGCTCAGGCATCTATTACCAATGAATTCGGATGTTCCGCTTCATCGAGCGACTGGATCAATGTGGGCTATCGGGATCCACCGGAAATACAAATGTTTCCTGAAAATGGTCTGGTCTGTCCCAACGATTCCGTATTGCTCTCAACGGAAGCCGGGTTGGATTTCATTTGGTATGGTCCACAAGGGCAATTGTCACAGAATGTACAATCCATTTGGGTGCACGATCCGGGTGCATACTTTTGCGTGGTTACCGATCTGGAAGGTTGCACCATGGAGTCAAATTTTGTGGATGTCATCGAATACGCAACACCATACTTGATCACCAATCCCACTAATGATCTATGTTTTACAGGATCAGTAAATATAGAAGTCATTACCTATCCATTTGCCAATTTTCAATGGCAGCCCCCACTTTTCTCCAACAGCCAAACGGTTACGGTGTACAATCCCGGACAATATACCTGCGAAGTTACGCTGTGCGGCATCACGACAACCCAAAGCATTACGGTCATAGAAACCGAAGTAAACGCACAAATAGGTATAGAAAGCTATCCAACGGTTTGCAATGGAGATTCGGTTTTACTAACCGGTAATCCTGGAATGTCGGAATACGAGTGGTTTCCCAACGGAGAAACCAATCCCGAAATATGGGTAACGGAACCCGGCGAATACATTCTATACACTTCTGATGCACAAGGTTGCCAGGGAGAATCAGAACCAGTTCAGATAAGCGATACACCTTCAGTTCAAATCAGCGATCTGGACTACAATTATATTTGTCCTGAGGATTCTTTATTGCTGACTACCGTAGATGGATATGACAGCTATTCTTGGTCGCCCACCAACGACACACTCGGCTCAATCTGGGTTTTGGAGCCGGGTAACTATCAGGTCACGGCAACCGATGAAAATGGATGTACAGGAATATCAGAATCCATCACATTGCTTCCGGGAAGTACTCCTGCATCAC
Organism: uncultured Cryomorphaceae bacterium; assembly: GCA_964546775.1. GTDB lineage: Bacteria > Bacteroidota > Bacteroidia > Flavobacteriales_D > SKUL01 > SKUL01. The sequence continues at coordinate 5,312 of CAZJLZ010000045.1, forward strand.
CCGAGTTGGAAGATGAATTGATTTGTGCGGGCAATAATCTGTCTATCTCCGCTACAATAAATGGTGATTTGGTTTGGATTACTCCTGACGATGAAATTACAGCCAATCCATTGACAATAACTAACCTGCAATCAGACACTACACTGTTCTATTATGTTTTTGGAACCAATGGATGCTCCGGTGCCACAGACAGTTTGTTTGTACAGGTAATACCGGATTTTTATCAACCCGAAATTTTGGGTGATAGCACAGTATGTTTCGGAGATTCACTGATATTATTGACAGAAATCGTTCCAGAGGGCACCTATCAATGGTTTGTAAACAACGTTCCATTGTCAAACAATCCGGAACTTGTTCTCAGTGGAGACCTTACTTCCACAGACCTGGCAAACGTCTCGCTTACGGTGAATGTTGCTGACTGCGCTTCCGGAACTGCAAGTCTTGATCTAAACATACTTCCACTACCGCCCGATATTACAATCAATGGTGTGCCCGATGTTTGTGACGGAGACACCGTAATGCTGTACGCAGAATCACCGGATTCAGTAAACGTTAGTTGGAATTGGGAGAACCAGGAACACTATAACGATACCCTTTGGATCTCCCAAACGTCCGACAGTGTATCGGTTTGGATGACTTCGGAAATGAATGGATGCTATAATCTGCCGGTTCAGCAATGGGTGAATTTCCATCAGCATCCTTTAATTGAAAATATTGTAACCAACTCTCCGGTTTGTGCCGGAGAGTTGCTGACGCTCAGCGCTGTTAGCAGTACAGGTAGTTCTGTTACTATTGTCACACCCCTGGGATCTACTTATTCTTCCGGGTCGATGCAATTGTTTCCGTCAGATACATCAGACACCGGAGAATACTTTGTTAACGCATCTACACAGTTCTGTACAACATCTGACTCCGTCTGGTTGGTTGTCAACCCTATTCCGGATATAGACTTAGGAAATGACTCCATCTTTTGTTCCGGGGGTGATGCCTACTTTGAAATTACAGGCTATGAAATGGTCTTTTGGAATGATTCAATTCTTTCGAATTTTTATCAAACCAATACAGAAGAAATAATTTATGTAGAGGTCATTAATGAATTCGGTTGTGCGACCAAAGATGAAGTTCACATCAGTTTTGAAGCTTGTGATGGGATCCTCAGCAATGTCTTCACGCCCAACAATGATGGAACAAACGATTATTTCTTTTTCAATCCATATGGGTTTAAAGATATTCGGGTAACCATATACAACCGCTGGGGAAAAGTGGTGTGCGAGTTGGTTGACCTCGACTTCTGGGACGGTATTCATTGCAAAAGTAGAATTCCAGTGAGCGACGGTACTTACTTCTATATCGTTGAGTATGCTACTCGCGAAAACATACCGGGAACGAAAAAAGGATACATTCAGGTTTTTCGCTAATTATGAATCATTCAACGAGCTTCTTAAAGTCTTCGTAAAACTGTTTCGTACACGGCTCTGCACCCTGGCGCATCAGTAAATACATTTCCATTTCACGATCACCGGTAAGTGATTTCTTTCCTTTTTCAAACCGGGCTTTGAGTGTACTCAGCGATACACGACCCGCAGCCAGATTCTGAATGGTTTCCGCATCAGTCAAACTGTAATTTGCACCGGCTCCAATCTGTAAATGAACCAGCTTAGCTTCCTTTTCCCCGAAAAGAAACACATACATTTCGTTATCAGAAATCAGCTTCAGCGCAGAGATATTGGTCAGCGCTTTGTGAATCACCATATCGCTGAATTGATCGAGCAGCTCTTCCACCCTTTCCGGTGATGAAGTCTTTAACGATTCCCAATCCGAAGCACGAATGGATTGTGCAGCGAGGAATGTGACGAACTCATCGCGCATTTCTTCCAGATCCTCTGCTGATAAACGGTGATATTTCATCAAACAACTTGTTTTCAATTCGAAGGTGCAAACTTCGTCAAATGAAACGAACCGGAACTTCCCGAAATGGAAAAAACATTCACCTGATACTAAATTCTATTTTTGTGTTTTCAATATTAAAATATCGTCTCATATGAAAATCATTTCTTTCAACGTAAACGGAATCCGCGCCGCCGTTAAAAAAGGATTGCACGACAGCCTTCGATCGCTCAATGCCGATATTATCTGCTTTCAGGAAACGAAAGCCACCGTCAACCAGGTAAAAGAAGTGATGACAGACCTGGAAGGGTATGAGATCTACGCGAACGAAGCATCGAGACCCGGATATTCGGGCACGGCCGTGCTCACGAAGTTAAAACCGGTGAATGTCACCTACGGCATCGGTCAGGAAAGCCACGATCAGGAAGGTCGGGTAATTACCGTTGAATATCCCGATTTTTTCGTGGTGAATATTTATGTTCCGAACTCAGGAGCTGCTTTGGCCCGTCTCGAATACCGCCAGGGATGGGACGAGACCGTATTGAACTTTCTGAAAAACCTTGAAAAAACGAAACCAGTCATTTTTTGCGGCGATCTGAATGTGGCACACCGACCGATTGACATCAAAAACGACAAAGCCAATTACAATAAAACCGCCGGCTATACCCAGCCCGAAATCGATGGAATGGACAACTACCTCAATAGCGGATTGGTGGATACTTTCCGCGAACGGCATCCTGATACCGTGAAATATTCGTGGTGGAGTTTCCGGATGAATGCCCGTGCGCGGAACATCGGATGGAGAATTGATTACGTACTGGTCAGCAAATCTTTGGCTCCAAAGGTTTCTGATGCTTTTATCCTGAATGACATCATCGGTTCAGACCATTGTCCGGTTGGTATTGAACTGAAACAATAATTTTACTTCCGAACAACCAACACTCCTTATAGCTATCTTTGCAACATGGATACACAAAGCAACGGCGCAGCCATCGGATCACAGATTCTCCCTGAAAAAGGATTACCACAATTGTTTTTCGGCACCTCGCGCGAAGATATTCTGGCGTTGCTCGGCCAGCCGGATGACATTGACCGGTATTCGGACGAAGAAGACTTTTCTTCGGAAACCTGGCATTACGATGATCTGGAATTGTCCCTGGTTGTAGAAGAGGTTGAAGACTGGAGGGTAACGACACTTACCGTCAGTTCTGATGAGTACACTTTGCAAGGTGTCCGATTTATTGGTTTGAGCAGAGATGTTCTGGAAAAAAAACTGAAAGGTTTGGAATTGGGCGAAAGTCAATACGAAGACTGGTCGGACGACGACCAGGACAACTTTGAGCTGGTAAGTATTCCGGACCAAAATATTAATTTCTGGTTACTGGATGGCCTCGTTTCCGAGATACAATGGGGCGTTGCCTATGACGAACAGGATGAGGTGATCTGGCCTTCCTGAACCCTCCGTAGAGGTGTATAAAATTGCTGGATTAATCCAGAAAATCAACCTATAATATACGCGCGGTTTGTAGAGTAAGGTAAATGTAGGTTTACTTGAATAGGATATTCAACCCGAACCTACTTTATTCCGTAATTTCGTCGGTGATGTTCCGGGCCGCTGTTAGTTTAATGATCATCGTGTCGATGGTATTCGCCTTTTCGGCCTATCTCGCATCTTTTAAAATTCGTCAGTTTGAGGTGCGGAAAGAAATCAAACACCTCATAAAATCCGGAGCTCCCGACTCCCTTCGTTTTGATTTTTATCTGGACGAACTGGAAAACAATTTCTCCAAAGTAACTTGGATTCACTCAAAAGAATTCCGATACAAAGGAGAGATGTACGACATTCTCGATTGGAAAAAAGAGAAGGGTCGCATCGTGCTAAAGTGCATTCATGACGTAAAAGAATCCGGTTTATTTGCCGAACTCGACCGGATGGTTGAACTGCAAATGGAGCGAAATGATCAACAGGAACAGCACCGAAATCAGTGGTTCAAACTGTTCAATTCTCTTTTTGTGTTGTTGAGTGAAGACATTAATTGGAATCCTGGAAACGTATCAAGCAAGCACTACACACCTTATATATATCCAGCCCTAAGTTGTGAAATAATCCCCAATACACCTCCTCCCAGACTATTGTCCTGATTATAGTTTTTAGCATGGCTATTGCTATTCCTCCGGGTTTGGTAAAAATGTCCGTGCTCCATTATTTTATTTAATTCTCTTGTTAAAATGTACAGAATAGTCACCTCACTGGTGGTGGTTGTGCTTTCAATGATTGTTGCCCATACACGCGCACAAACACTAACCATTGTGGATCAGGCATCGACCATACCATTGTTTCTGGTTTCCATCGGAAGCCCCGAGCAGAATATTTCTCTTACCACCAATGCGAAAGGGCAAGTTGACATTTCCGACCTGAAAGGAATTGAAAAAATTATAATCAGTTACGTTGGTTATCGCAACATATCCACGGGATATTCGGAGCTAGACTCTCTCGGTTTTAAAATTGGCATGGTTCCGAGTCCCGTAACTCTGGGCCAGGTAGTTATATCCGCCACGCGCTGGGCACAAAATTCTTCTGAACTCCCTCAAAAAATTGCCAATATTTCGGCCGATCAGGTAGCGATGCAAAATCCGCAGACTGCTGCAGATTTACTGACGATTTCCGGAAAAGTCTTCATGCAGAAAAGCCAACAAGGAGGTGGAAGTCCGATCATCCGGGGTTTTTCAACCAACCGATTGCTGTACACTGTAGACGGAATACGAATGAATACCGCGATTTTCCGGTCGGGAAACCTTCAGAATGTTATTTCCCTTGATCCTTTTGCGATTCAAAATACGGAAGTACTTTTCGGACCTGGATCGGTGGTGTATGGTAGTGATGCAATTGGTGGGGTAATGAGTTTCCATACATTAACACCACAGTTTTCTTCGGATGATTCGTTATTCATCACTGGAAAAGCCGTGGCCCGGTATTCATCGGCCAATCACGAAAAAACCGGGCACGTGGATATCAATATCGGAGTAAAAAAATGGGCCTCGTTGACCAGCATCAGCTCGAACAATTACGATGATCTGCGAATGGGAAAACATGGACCCGATGATTATTTGAACCAATATTATGTCGTCCGTCGAGATGGAAGCGATCAGGTGGTCATTAATGATAATCCGCTCATTCAACGACCTTCGGGTTATTCCCAGATCAACCTTATGCAGAAACTGCGGTTCAAACCCAATCAGAACTGGGACTTTCATTATGGATTTCATTATTCTGCCACCACAGCGTACGGCCGATACGATCGGAACCAACGTCAGCAAGAAGGCGTGCCGCGCTATGCCGAGTGGAACTACGGACCGCAAAAATGGATGATGAACAATCTAACTGCAACACATCATCGGAACGGCGGTTTATTTGATGAATTGAACCTTCGTTTGGCTCAACAGTATTTTGAAGAAAG
>CAZJLZ010000046.1:0-6681 GCA_964546775.1 uncultured Cryomorphaceae bacterium
GATTAGTGCCGCTGCGAGGGCAAAGGTTTTGGTAAACGCCAGCGGACCGAACAATTTTCCTTCCGCGGCTTGCATCGTAAAGACCGGTATAAAACTGACGATGGTGGTGGAAACGGCAGTCAATATCGCCGTGGATACTTCGGCCGAACCATTGTACACCGTATCGATCAGCTTTTGGTCGGGCGGTGCGTCGTCGATGTGTTTGATGATATTCTCGGTGAGAATAATGCCCAGATCCACCATGGTTCCGATTGCGATGGCGATACCCGAGAGCGCCACGATATTGGCGTCCACACCCGCATAGCGCATCGCGATGAATACCATCAGAATCGCGATTGGCAGGAGGCTGGATATGAGCAATGATGCGCGCAGTCGGTAAACCATCACGGTAATCACCAGAATGGAAATCAATATCTGCAGCGACAGGGCTTCTTCGAGTGTGCCGAGGGTTTCGTAGATGAGTCCGGAGCGGTCGTAAAACGGCACAATCGTCAACTGGCTTTCCACACCGTTGGCCAAGGTCTTCTTCGGCAGGCCGGGTGCGATTTCCGCGATTTTGTCTTTGACGTTGTTGATGACTTCCAGCGGATTGGCACCGTAGCGGGCGACGACCACGCCGCCGACCGCTTCTGCACCGCCTTTATCCAACATCCCGCGCCGCGCTGCTGGTCCGAGCGACACGCGACCGATGTCGCTGATGCGAACCGGAACATTGTCCTGAACGGCCACTACGGCCTGTTCGATGTCTTCGACATTCTTGATGTATCCGAGTCCGCGGACGAGGTATTCGGCCTGGTTGATTTCGATGGTTTTGGCGCCCACATCGCGGTTGGACTTCTGGACGGCCTCCATCACCTTATGCAGCCCAATATCGTACACTTTCAGCGCGTCGGGATTGACATCCACCTGGTATTCCTGCACGAACCCACCGATCGACGCCACTTCCGAAACGCCTTCGGTGGCGTTCAATCCGTACTTCACATAAAAATCCTGAACGCTGCGTATTTCGTGCAAATCCCAGCCGCCGGTCACGTTGCCGTCCTTGTCGCGGCCTTCGAGCGTGTACCAATAGACCTGTCCCAGGGCCGTGGCGTCTGGTCCGAGGGTTGGCTGAACGCCGTCGGGCAACAGGTCGGGTGGGAGTGCACTGAGTTTTTCGAGGATCCGCGACCGCGACCAATAGAACTCGACGTCCTCGTTGAAAATGACGTAGATGCTCGAAAAGCCGAAAATCGAAGAGCTGCGGATTGATTTAACGCCCGGCATTCCGAGCAGGTAGGTGGTGAGCGGATACGAAATCTGGTCTTCGATGTCCTGCGGCGAACGGCCCTGCCACTGGGTAAAAACGATTTGCTGGTTCTCACCGATGTCTGGAATGGCATCTACCGGAACCGGATCGGTGGGCATGGGGCCGAGGTTCCAGCCAAAAGGCGCGACGGCAACTCCCCACGCGATGAGCCCGACGAGCAGCAGCGCGGTGACCAGTTTATTTTCTAAAAAGTACCTTATTATTCTTTTGAGCATGAAAATGTGATTGAAAACGCATGGATAATTACGTCACTAATATTTCCAGCCCGCATCGCTCAAATAGCCATGCCGGTGGAAGTTCACATTGTGCTCATCATATTCGAAAAACCTGAAAAAGTACCCGCAGGTCTTCATCAGGCGGTGGAGGGAAGTAAAATTGAAATTCGGGTTTGTCCTCAAAAGAAAACGCGAAGGTGTGCACCACTGTGGTGAAAGCCACTGCGAGTTCCTGTGCCGCCGGAACAGCCGAGCTGCTCTGGCTGAACTCGTGGTCTACATCAACGGTGTGGAAGGCGTTGGCGCAGCATGGAACTTTGTCGAACGACTGCGGAGGCTGCTCGTGGTTTTTACAAGGCGTTTCGGCTTCATCCGTCACCATTCCGCAACTCAGGTCTGTTGGGCCGAGCTGCAACTGGTTAATGACCGCCTTTCCGCCGCAGAAATGCGTAGCCATCGTCAGGTTGACGTTGCTCGCCATTAGCAAAACGGCAAAAAACAAGGCTCCTATTTTTCTGGCAACGACCATAGGTCGAAAGGTAAGGAAAATTTGGGAATGTCCTTAAGCTAGCCGAAGCAAGCCAAACAGCATTCACTTGGTTTTCTCTATTTAGTATTCCTTACATGATTTTTAGCCATTGAAAAGATGAATAATATTGCTGAAAAAAAGGTATATTTACTTTTTTGAGGGGTATAAGGTATGATGCGAATAGTTCTTCTTTGTATTTTCCGTAACCAAAACAATAATAGTATTGAAACGACTTACTATTGTATTTCTACTAATTTTCATTTCGAATATATATGCGAAAGGACAAGGCAATTACCAATTTTATTTTGGTATAAATTCAATCACATCTATTGCAAGTTCCAGCGAAAATATATATATCGGCACTGATAGTAGAGTAATTATGTTGAATAGAAATACGCAGTCAAAACAGTATTTAACACCATATAGTATTACCTACAGTCAGGACGTACCACCTTACTTTTCTTTGAATTACAGTGATATAACTAATAATTTACTGTGTATTAGCGGTCAGCAATCTCCAAGGGTATATGAAATGAACAGCACCACTTCCAGTGTCAAACTTGAATCAAATTATTTGACGTCTTGTAATATCGACAACTTTGGAGATATTTGGGTTAGTGGGGCTAATACATATGATAAGTATTATCTAAAACATATTTCTTCGAGTAATACTGTATCATACCAATATATTGCAGATTCAATTCCCGGTACTTGGTCTCCAGATTATGTCTATGCTAATTTCAATTCTATCGATTTTGATTCGAACAATACTCCTTGGCTCAGTTCAAACTATGGTCTATTGAATTTAGATTTAAACTTGACATTGGTGGATTGCCCATTGGGATTTTGCGATTACCAATTTGAGAAATTAACAATCGATAAATATGATAACAAATGGCTGACTACTAATTATCATGAAGGATTGATCAAGTACGATAATGAGAACTGGCAATTATTCAATACGAACAATTCGGAAATTCCAAGTGATTCGATTTTTGCAATAGACACAGACAGTTTTGGGCACATTTGGATTGCGACTAATAAAGGTTTAGCCAAGTATGACGGCAATGAGTGGGTTGTCTTTAATTCAAATAACTCGAATCTTGAAGATTCGCATATAACTGTCTTGCATGTAGATGATCTGAATATAAAATGGATGGGTTCTTACTCAAATAAACTTATAAAGTTCGATGACATAACTTTTGAAACCGTTGAATTAGGAGATTATCCAATAGAAAATAATAATTTCCAAACCTTGCACTCGTCTGACAATGTAATTTATGCCGCCGGCTATGGGAAATCAGTTGTATCTTTTAGTGATTTTGATTTGTCAACTCACATCACTTTTGCAGATAAAGCGGCGGACAGCTATTTCACATCATTACTCATCGACAGTAGTCATACCTATGCTACGGTTTTCGGGTTCTACATTGACGAATGTGGGATGCTATTAGTAAATGGTGATTCTTCAATTTTTTACAATCACCAGAATGTACCTGAAATGTTCATTCCGAATTTTGTGAATACTCCGCTTAATTACCTTACACGGGATGCTCAAGGTAATTTGTGGATGAGTATTAGCACGAGATTACTGAAGTATAATAATGATGAATGGGTCTATTACGGTGCAAACTCAGGAATTCCTCAATATGCTTTTTGTAGAGGTATAAGTTTAGATTCGAATGATAATTTAATTGCGGCTTTTAATCATGTAATTAAAAAGTTCACGAATGAATATTGGGAAGTTGTGGATCTTTCAGCTATCTATAGTCCAGATATAGAGATATTTAGTTTTCTCATTGATGAAAATGACCATTATGTGATTGGTACAAGAGAGCATGGGATATTTGTTTATAATGGCCTTGATTGGCAAAATTACACCATGAATAATTCTGATTTACCAAGTAATCGCATTTGGTGTCTTGAAGTAGATTCGGCTCAGAATTTATGGGCCGGAACAGATGGAGGGCTCGTAAAGTATGACTACGAGCAATGGTCTGTTTATAGTGTAGAAAATTCGTTTATACCTGTTGCTAATGTGATATATGATATCCATATCGATGATGACAACAATGTGTGGTTCGTAAATAAAGCTGGAGTAACTGTTTTTAATGAAAATGGATTCTCCGGTGCTACGCAAGTAACGCAGGAATCAAGCGAGTTAACAGTTTATCCTAATCCGGCTAAAGATTATCTGAAGCTCGACTACATAGAAGAGATTATTGAGGTTGAAATCTATTCAGTTTTGGGAACCCCTGTATCCAAAGAACAATATATAGGTGAGATTGATGTCGCGAATTTGAATATAGGAATGTACGTTCTGAAAATTACAACTGAATCGAAAGACGTTTTAACTACTAAATTCGTAAAGGACTAGTTATTGGTACTGCAGAGTTTTTAGCCACAGGAAAGAAGTGTAGCATTTATCCAGAGGCAAGTCTGTTTGATTTATAACTTGGCAAACGACGCGTAGAAGCACCAGCCTACGACCCAGGAACCAACGGAGCTTATTTTGTTCCGCTTTTGCGCTGCCAACATAGACTTCCAGTCTGCTCCGTGGAGAACTACTGTTTTTGAAATTCACCCCACCCCCGCATTCTCCTTAATCCCGTCCAATATCCCAATCACCTTGTGTGCGTCGGCTTCGTCAAATACGCCGAGCAGGCCCTGGTCGTTGACATGGGATTAACAGGTACTCTCAGAGCCGCAAGAATGGTAAGATATTTTTAGATTTTAGCGTCAAAACTATTTTGTGATTTGTATTTTCACGTTCCAATCAAATACGCAGTGCATGGAATTACCAAGCCTCAGTAGCTGGACTTCGGTTTTTTTGGTAGCGGCCGGCATGGGAGTGTTTGCGGCGCTGTTGCTGTTGTTTAAATCGAAGGAAAGGCGCATCAACCTGTTTCCGGCTTTTGTGCTGTTGGCGTATTCGCTGGTGCTCGTTCAATACGTGCTGTTCTGGAGCAAGTACATGTTCGATTTCCCCTATTTGGTTTTGATACCCGAGATGTTGTTTTACGCCATTCCACCGACCATCTACTGGTATGCACGTCAAAAGCGCGGAGATATACTCTCACCGATTTGGGGTTTGGCCTATATTCCTGCTGCGGCCGTTTTGGTATTAAACTTTTGTTTCTGGCTGGGCATATTTTCCTGGAGCGATTACAGAAGCGGAAGTATTCCCACCGTCCTACTGGGACTAAAAACCCTTGTGAACTGGCAGCTGGTTGTGGGATTTTACCTGATCTTGATGATGATGATTTTTTTGTTGCAAAAGCCCAATCTACATGACAATCCTTCGGTGCATGCTTTCAATCAAGTGATAAAATATTTGGTTGTTTTTCTCGGTGTTTTCACCGTGGCTTATGCCAGTTATTATATCCTGGTGAGATTTCCGTTTTTTAACCTCAATTGGGACTACGCGATATCGGTGGTCATGAGTCTGGGTATTTATCTCACGGCTGCAGCAATGTATCTGAATCCTGGCTGGCTCGAAGAAGAATTGTCCAACGGTCACAACGCACTAGAAAAGTCGGCGTTGTTGAGCCCGTCTACTTCGCGCGAAATATTTGAACAGGTGTGCGCATCCTTCGAACGCAATCAATGGCACCGCGATGAAAATCTGCGTGTGGAAACCCTGGCCTCGAAATTGGAACTGCCCCGACACTATGTTTCTCACGCGATCAATGTGCACAGCGGAAAAAATTTCAATCGCTTCGTCAATGGGTTTCGGCTGACCGATGCAGAGAACATGTTGGAACAAAATCCGGATTTGAGCATCAAAAGCATCTATTTCCAGGTTGGGTTCAGCAACAAGGCGACATTTTACGAGGTTTTTAAAGAGAAACACGGTTGCACGCCGTCTGAGTTTCGCAAACGCCTTTTGCTCAAGACGGCTTAAAGGTCAACCCAAAATAAGCATTGGCTTTAGCCAGATGTATATTCGATAAAGAGAATCAATCTTTTACAGTTCATTTCGGCAAGCTCAGCACAAGAGCTGTGCTGAACTGAAAAAGTGATTCTCTAGATCGGGATTAACCCAACTAATGCAAGTAGTTCGGAGCTTTTCGCTCCTCCTATTGCATAATTTGGGTTTTAAAGATCGTATAATTCCGGGACAGTTAGTTTTTCAATGTCCCAACTGGCTTTTTTGGCTCCTGCCTGATAGGCTGATTCCATAAAATCAAGCAATGCCTTTCTTGGGTCATCTTCCGTCAACAAGCTACTGTATTTCAAGATCGCCATAGCATTTCCATTATTCAATACCCACTCAGATGACGAAGGGTGTAAAATTTCTTCCTCTACGCCTTCCGGAGAGGGATACGTATAGGAATAAAATGCAGGTTCGGTTAAATTTTCATCACCCGCCCAGAAACCAAAACTTATGCACTCGTGCGAATAAGCATCCTTGTCCGATAGTCGCGCATCATCTCCCCTGGGGGGCGCTTCTTTACCAGAGAAACGCGTTACTGATATATCCATCGAATGCCAATAGAGGTGTACGGGACAGGTTTTGCCATAAAAGCGACCGCTGAATTCTGAAAAAACACCGTCTACCCAAAGGAGGATTCGCCATAGATTCTGGGTATAAACCTTATCGTAATGGTGGTGCTCGGTGATTTCAT
>CAZJLZ010000047.1:0-3779 GCA_964546775.1 uncultured Cryomorphaceae bacterium
CAACACAGCGCCATTGAAAGCGCTACCGACAAAGGCTACGAGGTCATCATTCTCGACAGCCCGTTGACTCCGCATTACATTTCTCGTCTGGAGCAGAAAAACGACAGTCTTAGTTTTGCACGGGTCGATTCCGACACGATCGACAACCTGATCAAAAAGGAAGACGCCATGCCGAGCAAACTCAGCGATGAGGAGAAAGACAAACTGAAACCTGTGCTCGAAAAAGCCGTGAACAAAGAAAAATTTCAGGTGACATTTGAAAGCCTCAGCGAAAAAGATCAACCGATGCTGGTAACCCAGAGCGAATTCATCCGACGGATGAAAGAACAACAGATGATGGGTGGCGCAGGAATGATGGGTGCTTTCCCGGAAATGTACAACCTCGTTGTGAATGCCAATCACCCGGTCATCACTGCCATTCTCAACGAAAAAGACGAGAGTCGCCAGGCAGAAATGTCACAGCAAACCGCCGACCTTGCCTTGCTGGCAAAAGGATTACTGAAAGGAGAAGATCTGAGCCGGTTCATACGCCGCAGTGTTACTATGATTCAACAACCTCAAAACAACTAATAAAATGAAAAGAAGTCTTTTTTTCCTGGGTCTTTTGGGCCTTATGGTGACGCTGAATAGTTGCGGATACAACACAATGGTAGAACAGGATGTGGCCGTTGAAAAAGCCTGGGCCGACGTAGAAGCCCAGTACCAACGCCGCGCCGATCTGATACCGAATCTCGTGAGCACCGTAAAGGGCTACGCCGATTTCGAACAGGAAACCCTTACTGCTGTGATCGAAGCGCGGTCCAAAGCCACGTCGATCAACGTAGACGCCGACAACCTGACTCCCGAAGCCATCAGTCAATATCAGGAAGCACAGGCCGGATTGAGCTCGGCACTTTCCAGATTACTGGTCACCGTAGAGCGCTATCCTGAATTGAAAGCCAATCAGAATTTCCTGGAACTACAAGCTCAGCTCGAAGGAACCGAAAACAGAATTACGGTTGCCCGAACGCGTTTCAACGAGTCGGTAGGAACCTACAATACGTACATCCGTCAGTTTCCACGGGTCATTTATTCCTCCTGGTTCGGTTTCGAGAAAAAAGGATTTTTTGAATCCAAAGAAGGCAGCGATGTTGTGCCTGATGTAAGTTTCGATTAGTTATGATGGATATTAAAAACTTCCTTTCTACCGACGAAAAAAAGAAGGTTGTCGAGGCCATTAAAGAAGCCGAACGCAATACTTCCGGTGAAATCCGGGTACATCTTGAAAACCATTGCCGCGAAGACGTGTTGGATCACGCAGCCTATATTTTCGATCAACTGGAAATGCACAAAACCGAGCAGCGCAACGGAGTGCTTTTTTACCTGGCGGTACAGGATCACCAGTTGGCGATTCTCGGTGATGCCGGAATCAACAAAGTGGTGCCCGCCGGTTTTTGGGACAACGTTCGTGATAAGATGATCGCGCATTTCAAAAAAGACGAATACGCCGATGGACTCGTCGCCGGGCTATTGATGGCCGGTGACCAACTGGGCACGCATTTTCCGTACGGGGACAAAGGCGATAAAAATGAATTGCGCGATGAAATTTCATTCGGAAAAAGCTGATATGAAATTTCTAATCTACTCCGTCCTCGCGTTTTTAATTGCATTTTCCATAAGTGCTGATCTATACGCTCAAAAGGATTGTCTGCCCAAAACCAGCAATCGACTCGTGAATGACTACGCTTCCATTTTATCGGCTGAACAGGTCAATCAACTGGAAACAGAACTCGTTGCTTTCAATAAGCAAACGTCCAATCAATTGGTGGTCGTGATCACCAACGAGCTGTGCGACTTCGAACCCATGGAATACGCGACCAACATTGGTCATTCATGGGGCGTCGGTCAAAAGGAATTCGATAACGGTGTGGTTTTGTTGGTGAGTCCGGAAGCGCGAAAGACTTTTATCGCGGTGGGCTACGGGCTCGAAGGAGCCATTCCCGATGCGATTGCGCGGCGGATCATAGACCAGGAGCTACTTCCTCATTTTCGGAACGACGACTATTTCGGCGGTATCAGCGCGGCTACAACGGTATTGATGCAGTTGGCAAAAGGCGAGATCAATGCAGAAGATTACGGCGCTGCTGAAGGCGATGACCCGATAGCCGTTATTGTTATTTTCGGAATTCTCGTTCTGTTGTTCCTCGTAATTGGACCCATGGGCAGCGCCATGAAATATGCGCGCGTCAACGACGTGGCTTTCTGGACTGCATTGATGCTTATACTGTCTTCCCGCAATTCTCACAGCGGAATGTTTGGAAATTTTAGTTCCGGTAGCGGAAGCTTCGGCGGCGGAGGCTTCGGAAGTGGCGGCGGCGGCTTCGGTGGTTTTGGCGGTGGAGGATTCGGCGGTGGAGGTGCCGGTGGAAGCTGGTAAGCATTTATATCTGAACAAAAAAAATGGCAAAATTTGGAAAATGGATAGGTGGCGGATTGGGCTGGGCGCTCGGTGGTCCGATTGGAGCGCTGCTCGGTTTCGCCATCGGCACTATGGTCGATGAAACCAGCGTTCAAATTCAAAAATCCGGCGCAGGATTCAACAATAAAGCTTATCGGCACCACACTACTGCAACCGATTTTACAATGAGTTTGCTCGTGCTTTCTGCCGCGGTGATGAAAGCGGACGGTAAGGTGATGAGATCTGAACTGGATTATGTAAAACAATTTCTGAGTCAACAGTTTCCCGCCAGCGAAGTACAGCGTGTATTGCCGGTTCTGAAAGAAATTTTGGAGAAGGAGATTCAACTGCGTGAAGTTTGCGCACAGATCCGGTACAACATGGAGCACCCGTTGCGGCTTCAATTGCTACACTATCTGTTTGGAATTGCCCGCGCCGACGGCACAGTTTCAGAGGCTGAAGCCCGAACCATTGAACAGATATCAGATTTCCTCGGAATCAACCACAGCGATTTTCAGTCCATCCGCGCGATGTTCTACAAGGACACGAATGCCGCGTATAAAATTCTGGAAATTCCGGAAGATGCCAGTGATTCGGAAGTGAAAAAAGCCTATCGGAAAATGGCGGTTAAATACCACCCTGACAAACTAAATCATCTCGGCGATAGTTTTAAAAAGGCTGCAACCGATAAATTTCAGAAGGTTCAGGACGCTTACGAAACCATTAAAAAACAACGGGGGATGAAATGAGAGAATCGATCTGCTCTTTCGGTGGCAAATAAGGCTGAACCTCATGTACGGCCGCAGAATCTACAGGCAGTTTCTCAATCCCCAGAAAAGGAAAAAACGAAAAACCGAGACTACTTCCCGAGCTGATATATTTGTATTTTGCCTTTTTCGGGTCGTTGGTTTCATTGTTGGCAGCCGAAGCAGCGACACTGGCGGCCATAAGAATAACGGTTGATAAAAGAAAGCGAAGTTTCATGGTTGGTTTAATGAGAGCTGGAAATTACAACAAAGCCATGGCAGATGCATTTTGCTTAACATAAATTAACAAGAAGAGCAGTGGATAAACATCACAAAAACAAGATGATCGGGAGCTTTCTGATCGGCCTGGTGTCGGTGATGGTCATTGCGCTCATATTTTTTATCGATCGCGAATTTGAATTGCATCTCAGTCGGTTCGGCGTGTATCCACGCGACATTAGTGGTTTGAAGGGCATACTTTTTTATCCGTTGATTCACGGTTCCTTAGAACATCTGTTCAACAATTCTGTTCCGCTGCTGGTATTGCTTTTCACGTTGTTTTTCTTTTACCCGTCCATCGCCATTCGCACCGTACT
>CAZJLZ010000048.1:0-3286 GCA_964546775.1 uncultured Cryomorphaceae bacterium
AAATCTACGTTCTCACTGATGTTACTGCCCAGTGTTACCCCCAATCCAGCAGCGGGAGTTTCTGAGGTATTCAATTCTCCATTGATGAGTCCAGGCGTGCGCGAATACCGGAACGACATATTCAGATTGAGATTTGATTTCAAAAAACCGATGGGCATTCCATACGAAGCGAAACTTCGGACGCTCACCCGACCGTCCAAATTCACCGGCATTACCAATTGACCTCCGCGGGGCAGAAAAACTCCATTGCCCAAAACGGTGTCATTGTTGGCCACCAGCGTAGAATTTGCGATGTAATTGTTCGTGTAAAAAAAGCCACCCCCAACAAAAAAAGTGGTTGATTTCTCTACATTGGAAGCCGAGTAGCGCATAAACATGCTGTGGCTGTAGTCCTGCATCAATTCCGGATTTCCGGTGGTGAGCCGAACAGGGTTGCTGTTGTCGATTACATTCTGCAATTGTCCGATCGAAGGTGGATTGTTTCTTGCCCGATAAAACACGCGCAGGTTTTTCTTGTCCGAAAACTTATAGCTAATGCGCGCATTGGGCAGCAACGCTCTGAAATTTTGCTGGCCCGAAAGTTCGACCGGAAATTCCTGTTCGGTAGCCAGCTCGGCCCATTGATAGGAAAGTCCGAGGGAGATCTGAAGTTTCTCCCAGTTGTGCCGGTATTCTGTTCCGAATTGTTGTGTGTGGTAGGTGTTTTCGAAAACGTTGTTCAGCACACTGTCCCGCGTATCGTAAGCATCTGTCGCCGGGTTGAAACTGAACGTTTCATTTCGCGAATCGTCATAGTTGTAATTCGCCTCCCAGCTCAGTTCCAGCATCCCCTTTTCCCCGACAGGTTCGGTATAAGAAACCGACGATCCAAGACGATAGCCGGTAGCTTTCAATGTTCCTACTTGATCGAGACTGTCTACATAAAGACTGTCCTCGAAGAATCGGTTTTCTGAGATCAACCAACTTTCACCAGCTTCACTGGAATACGAAGGTGTAAGTTGTACGGAGATCGTCCTTTTGGGCAATTTGAATTTGTGCTGAAAAAGCAGCGGAGCAGAAATAGTCAACGATTCATACGCAGTTTCGAAACGACGGTCGGTGGTATTGAGCAATCCCGACGCATCCCTGTTGGATCCGAACAACACACTATTGCCAGAGTTGATGTTGTATGAAACATGCGGAGTAAAAATGATCGAATTCATCGAGTCGATTTCGTGTTCGAGACGCATATTGAAACGGTGCTGATCGTTGGTTTCACGAAGCTCTTCCGATTCATCATAGACCAGCCCATCTGAATCCTCGAGAACAAATTCCCGGAAAAGGTTGTTCTGAACACTTCGGTCGCTGCGATTGAAAAAGTAGCTGGCGTTGATTTTCGTTTTTTCGCCCCATTCGTCGGTAAAATTGATTCCGCCCGCCAGCGTGGTTGCAATTCCATCCCGGGCACCTACAGAGAAATTCCCGGTGCCCCCTCCCCGTCCCCTGCGTCCGCGACCACGCCCCGACGCACCGGCGATGCCGGAAAGATCATCGGAAGCAAAGTTTTGTTCATTGATATTGTTGGTCTGAAACAGCAGTGTGATCCTTCGTGCATCATTGAAGAAATTGATGTTTCCGCCGGCTTTGTATCTCGCAGCATCCCCATATCCGGCATACACTCTACCAAATGTTCCGTTGCGAAACTCTGGTTTGGTGACAATGTTTACGGACTTGCCTTCTTCTCCGTCATCGAATCCTGTGAATTGAGATTGATCACTTCGGTAATCAAAAACCTCGATTTTATCGACGGCTTCGGCGGGCATGTTACGCAATGTCGCTTTTGCGTCGTCACCGAAAAACGTTTTCCCGTCTACGGTAACCCTTTTTACTTCTTCACCCTGGGCCTGAATCTGTCCGTCAAGGATGGTGATTCCGGCCATTTTCTGAATCAGGTCTTCTGTTGTGGCATCCGGATTTACTTTAAAAGCGTCGGCATTGAATTGCGTGGTATCTCCCATTTGCGTGCTCTGGTGCACGGCTTCTTCCACAGTAAAAGTGCTGAGCGCGACCAATGACAATTGAAGGAAAACATCGCCCAGATCAATAGAAGTTTCAATTGCATCTGCGGTTTCATAGGAAGGGTGATATCCAATATAGCTAAGGCGAACCAGATATTTACCGGCTACGAGATTGGCGATGGTAAAGGTTCCGTCGATATCGGTTGTGGCTCCCCGGACCAATGACGAATCGGTCGGATTCAATAGTGAAACACTTGCACCCGGAAGGGGAATTCCGTTGTCTTCTTCAACCACACGTCCTGAAATCGAGCGATTTTCCTGAGCAATGCTATTGATCGACCACACAGTTCCAATAAGTACAAACACCAACAGTTTCTTCAATCTATCCCGGTTTAAATTTCGGCGAGCGTTTGACAAAAGCTGGGCCAAGATAGGGATTGCAGGTCTGTGATTGAGATTCGCTCTAATCGAAAGTAGTAACGAATCACGTTTCTGCCAGTTGATACTCATATCTTCTATCGAAGCCGGGAACCAATCCCTCCTCGGGGAGGGCAGGGAGGGGTTTTAGTTTTATTTGACACGTCCTAAAATAAGTTTACACAATTCAGGACAAGAAACTTAAAAACCCTCCCCTTAATCCCCTCCGTCCTACGGATGCCGCTTACGCGTCAGAGGGGATTGTGCCAGGCGCCCAGAAGGGCACGGCCGGGAGCGCCCTTACGCGAAACGCTGTAAAATCGCGAAGCGGTTTATAATCAAATTCAAGTAGCTGCTTTCAACACAACCACCCCCAACGGCGGTAGCGACAACAAAACGGAATGTTCCCGGCCGTGAAAAGGAACCGTTGTGGTTTCAATCTGCTCGTGTATAATTCCGCTGCCGCCATACTTACTATCGTCCGAATTAAAAACCTCCCGAAATGTTCCTCCGTTCGGCATTCCGATTCGGTACTGCTCACGAACAACCGGAGTAAAATTCGCGACAAAGATCACTTGTTCTTTTTCTGTTTCACTTTTCCGGATCCACGAGAGCACGCAATTGGCGGAATCGTTGTAGTCGATCCACTCAAAACCGTTTGGCTCAAAGTTGCGCTCGTATAGCGCTGCTTCGTTTTTGTAGAGGATGTTTAAATCCCGTACCAGATTCTGCAAACCTTTATTCAACGGAGCATCTGCTTCGTGCCAATCCAGCGAAAAATCGTGTCGCCATTCGTGGCGTTGGGCAAATTCCCCACCCATGAACAACATTTTCGCTCCGGGGTGTCCGTACATGTAACTGTACAACAGACG
>CAZJLZ010000049.1:0-6783 GCA_964546775.1 uncultured Cryomorphaceae bacterium
TGGTGAAGAGTTCAAAATAAACGGAGCAAAGGTTCAGAAGGGAGCTGTAGATATAAATGAATTATTGGAAATAAATGATCTCGAGAATTGACAAGGGTTAAAAAATCTGATAGTGATTATTCATTTCTAGCGAAGGATGACTTACCGGCACTCGTTGCAGATGCTGAAAGTAAAACTCTTGTCTATTTAACACCTAGTGCTGCGGATATCTTTTCTGACGGAAAAAACCATATAACACTGGATACCTGGTTGGGTGAGTTTTTTAGTAAAACAGGTTGGAAGAAATATTTGATAGAAAAAGGTATTACAACCATTAAAGAAAACATTCACCAACAAGAATTTATCATTTCTATAAGTATTCCGGATCCTCAAAAAAATCAGTTCATTCTACTTCAGTTTCATTATGGAAAATCCACCATACAAACCAGCAGGAATTCTGATAAATGGATGCAGTTGATTGAAAATCTTCCGGAAGGGGTGGTTATACACCAGGATGGTAAAATCACCTATATCAATTCCGCAGCTGAAGATCTGTTTGAACAAAAATCAGAGGAACTTGTAGGAAAACCATTTCTGACCTTGTTTAAAAGTGAAGTCAAGGAAAATATTAAACGGAGAATGTTTGAATGGACTTCTGATAATTCCAGTGATTTTTATGAGTTTACCATTACTACACCCAGCGGTAAGGATAGGTACGTGGGAGAACAAACCGTTCATATTTCTTTGGACGGAAAGCCTGGCAGACAAACAATTTTTACCAATTTATCTTTGCGAAAGCAATGGATTCACGAGAAAATGCGGGCTCAGCTTGCCGAAGAAATCAATCAGATTTTAAAACACGAAATCAAAGAGCACAAAATAACACAGTACGAACTTGAACAGTCTAAAAACTTCAATATTGCACTTATAGAAAGTTCGATGGACATGATTATTGCTGAAGATGAAGCAGGAAACATCAGTGTATTTAACAAAGCAGCAGAAAAACAATTTGGCTATCATCGGGATGAAGTAATAGGAAAGCCAACAAGCATACTCTTTAAAACCAACAAAGAATATCAACAGCTAAAAGAAGCCCTTCAGAAGAAAAGGCATGTTTCTCTGGAAATAGAAAATAAAAGAAAAAACGGAGAATTTTTAACCACCTTTCTTTCTGCATCAATTCTCTTAACTACTGATGGTATTTATCTTGGTTCAATGGGTGTTTCCAGGGATATCAGCGAAGAAAAGAGATCGGCTGAAAACCTCAGACGAAGTGAAGAATTATATCGTGACTTATTCGACAACATGTCGGATGCCTACCTGTTGATAGATGAACGTGGAAACCTGAAATATTGGAATAAAGCCGGACTAGAATTATTGGGTGTAAAACCAAGTAAGGCAGGAGAAATAAATTTACTTGAGTGTATTGATAAATCACAACAAAAAAGGGTAAAGGCAGATAGAAAAAGAATGCGGGAGTTGGGTGAAGCACTCAAAGGACAGGAGTATGTATTGGTCAATGGGAAAAAGCAACGGAGATATGTACAGGTAAATTCTTCACCCATTTTTGAAAATGGAAAATTTACCGGATCCAGAGAATTGCTTCGCGACATCAGCGATCAGAAGAAAGCTATGGCCGAAGCCGAAACCCAGTCAGCAAAAATAAAAGCCATTTTTGAGAGTACGGCATATATGATCTGGTCGGTAGATAAAGAAGATCGTCTAACTTCCTTCAACAACAATTACGCACGGCTGTTCAAAAAACTCTCACGCAAACCTGTTAAAACGGGATTAAAAGCACTTGGCTTAAGTTCGAAAACGACAGCTTGGAATAAAGCAGAATGGAAAGAACGTTATGAATCTGTTTTTTCCGGCAAATCACAGAATTTTGAAATTAATTTCCCTGATGATTACGGAAAGATGCAGTGGTATGAAGTTGTTTTAAACCCCATTGACGGCGAAGACGGAAAAATCGAAGAGATGAGTGGAATCGCGCATTCAATAACATTCAAAAAACAGGCAGAAGGTAAAATTAAAGATCAGGCAGCAAAAATCAATTCCATATTCGACAGCACGGCTATGTTAATATGGACTTTGGATACTAACTTCAGAATTACTTCCTATAATGCGAATTTCGCCAAAATGCTTCAGAAGAGTTTTGGAATAGAAATTCAAATTGGAAAGGATTTTATAGAAATGCTGAATCCTTTTATTCGACATGATCTGCAGGTAGAGTTCAGAAATTTGTATGGTCGCGCCATAGATGGTAAATATGTTCAGTTTGAAGGTCCGGCCAAGAAGAAAAATGACCAGATAATTTGGATGGAAACATTCCTTAATCCAATTTTCAAAGAGGATGGAGCGGTTACCGAAATTTCGTGTATGGCTCATGAAATAACCGACAAAAAAATAATCGAAAAACAGATTCGCGAGTCACTCAGAGAAAAGGAAATTCTCCTTCAGGAAGTACATCACCGTGTAAAAAACAATCTGCAGGTTATTTCCAGTATACTTAATCTTCAGTCGTCATATGTGAAAGATCCCAATACGCTTAGTATACTTCGCGAAAGCCAGAACAGGATAAAATCGATGTCATTTATTCACGAAAGCCTCTACCAAACCAGCGATTTCAGCTCTATTGATTTTTCAGATTACATTTTGAGTCTATCTAAAAATTTAGTACATTCATACAGTATAAATACCGGATTAGTCGAACTCGATACAGAGTTTGAGAAGGTGTATTTAAACCTCGATCAGGCAATACCCTGCGGATTAATTGTAAATGAATTGGTATCAAATGCGCTAAAATATGCTTTTCCTGATAACCGTAAGGGGGTTTTGAGTATGAAAATAAACGAAGTTGGAAGTAAAATAGAACTCATTATCAAAGATGATGGAGTGGGTGTTCCGAAAGATTTTGATTTTGATCACGCAGATACACTGGGATTGCAACTGGTTTATACATTAATTGAACAATTAGATGGAGAAGTGGCTTTCCACTCCAAACCAAATAAAGGAACCGAATATTTAATTACTTTTGATAAAATAAATTAACACCCTATAATTATGTCCAAAACCAACGTATTGGTTGTTGAAGACGAGAGCATCGTATCTAAAGACATCCAGCACAGTCTTAAAAAACTGGGTTATAATGTGGTTGGAGCGGCGGCTACCGGCGAAAAAGCTGTAGCCTTAGCCAATGAAACCAAACCGGACATCGTTCTTATGGACATTATGCTCAAAGGCGATATGAACGGGATTGAGGCGGCCGATCAGATTAGGTTGACCATGAATATACCGGTCATATACCTGACGGCATATGCTGATGAAGGAACGCTTGCACGGGCGAAAGTCACAGAACCTTGCGGATACATTATAAAACCATTTAAGGAGATTGACATCCACACGTCTATTGAGATGGCGATCTACAAACACAAGCGCGAAAGCGACGTTAGAAAAGAGCGGGACATGCTGTATTCCCTGGTCGAAAATAAGGAAAGCAAAGACAATAAAGAATTCATTTTTGTAAAGTCCAACTCTAGATTGGTGAAGCTGAAAACAAAGGATATTTATTTTGTTGAAGCGCTGAAAGATTATGTGGTAATAAACGCGCTCAGCACCAGATATACCATTCACTCTACCATGAAGGATATCGAACGCAAGCTACCGTCAGATGATTTTTTACGGGTACACCGATCATTCATCGTTCGGCTGGATAAAATAGCGGCAATCGAACAACCCAACCTGGTTTTGGAGAACGACAAAAAAGTTATTCCGATAGGCGGCTCATACAAGGATGAGCTAAGCAACCGTATCAATCTGGTCTGAGCTTACCGCATTATTTCGAACTGTCTATAATCAACCGGATCCAGTTTTGTGACAAAAACGGAATTCACTTTTGCAGGTGGATCACCCTGTTTGCACCATTCTTTGAATTTCTGTAGAGATTCCTTTTTCCCAGTAGCAATTATGTGCACAGTGCCATCGGGTTTGTTTTGTACCAAACCCGTCACGTTATATTGATCTGCTGCAGCTTTGGTATTTATCCGAAAACAGACGCCTTGTACTTTTCCAGTAACAATAATCTGCACCGTCGATAAGCTCATTTTCTGAAGGATACAAATTCAAAATCAAGCTGCTTATTCAACAGATCTCCGCGCACAACCCGAATGTCGATTTGATCGCCAATACTGAATACTTCGCCGCGACGGCTACCAATGATTTGATATTTATCTTCATCAAAGGTATAATGGTCATTTTCCATAGATTGCAAAGAGATCATTCCTTCACAACTATTTTCAATAATTTCTACATAAATGCCCCAGTTGGTTAAGCCAGTAATGATGCCGGTAAAAGTTTCCCCAATTTTATCCAACATAAACTCTACCTGTTTGTATTTAATGGATGCGCGTTCGGCTTCGGTCGCTTTTCGTTCGCGGATGGAGCAATGACGGCACAACAGGTTCAGTTCCTCTTCCGGAATTCCCTTTTCGCTTCGCAGAAAATGTTCAAGTTGACGGTGTACCAACACATCTGGGTAACGACGAATAGGAGAAGTAAAATGAGTGTAGTAGTCAAAACCCAAGCCGTAATGACCCATGTTGTCTGTCGAGTAATACGCCTTCGCCATGGTTCTGACAGCCATGTGGCGAATAATATCTTCTTCAGGCTGGCCGGCAACATCCTTTAACAATTGAGTTATGGCAAATGCCGCACCTTTATTTTTTGCCGAAGAAAATTCATGTCCGAAACGGCGTGCAAAAGCTTTCAACTCTACCAATTTATCTGGATCGGGCTCGTCATGTACACGATATACAAAAGGCTTTGCCGGTCCTTGCTTTACCTTGCCGATTTTTGCCGCTACGCTTTTATTAGCCAACAACATAAAATCCTCGATGAGCCTATTGGTATCTTTCATTATTTTCTTTTTAACACCTATTGGCTTTCCTTCATCATCCAATTCAAATTTTACCTCGCTACCCCCGAA
Source organism: uncultured Cryomorphaceae bacterium (assembly GCA_964546775.1). GTDB lineage: Bacteria > Bacteroidota > Bacteroidia > Flavobacteriales_D > SKUL01 > SKUL01. The sequence continues at coordinate 4,967 of CAZJLZ010000049.1, forward strand.
TTCTATTGCACCGTGAGCAGTACGCTCTTGTCGCATAATTTTACTCAGTTTTAAAAGCGCCTTGAGTTCGTGAAAATACTCACCTTCACCAGCGTCAAGAACAGCTTGTGCTGAATCATAGGTAAACCGGTAATTTGAGTTGATAATGGTTTTACCATACCAATCATTCAACACCTGAGCATTCTGGTCCAGTTCAAATACTGCAGAAAAGCACAATTTCTCTTCTTTCGGACGAAGGGAACATACCATATTTGAAAGAACTTCAGGAAGCATTGGTACGACACGATCAACCATATATACCGACGTTGCCCGTTTGATGGCTTCGCGGTCGAGTATTTTATCCGGTTCCAGATAATGTGTAACATCAGCGATGTGAATTCCCACCCGGATATTTCCATTATCCAGAAATTCTACCGATAGCGCATCATCAAAATCTTTCGCATCGTCCGGATCTATAGTAAATGTTGTTGTGGATCTGAAATCACGGCGACGCGAAATCTCTTGCCGACTGATGGTTGTATCAATTTTATCGGCTGCCGCCAACACTTCGTCCGGAAATTCCAAAGGCAACCCGAATTCCGCCAGAATAGCGTGCATTTCCACATCATGTTCTCCGGCATTTCCGAGAACGTCTATTACTTTTCCAACGGGATTTTCAGCCCCCTCAGGCCATTCAACGAGCTCTACTATTACTTTTTGTCCGTTTTTCGCTCCTTTGACGTCTTTTTTTGGAACAAAGAAGTCTATGTGAATGCGTTGATTGCTCGGAACCACAAAAGCAAACTTGTCGCTAATATCAATGATCCCCACAAAAGTTAGGGAAGATCGTTCCACTACGCGCACGATGCGACCGGATGGCTGACCGCTTCGTGACCCCGAGATTTGAACTTCTACAGAATCTCCATCCAACGCCTGACCCATGTAGCGGTTGTCAATAAAGATGTCTTCTTTATCATCGGTCTGGACATAACCCATACCTCTTTTGGTCCCTTGTAAAATTCCAGTTTTCAGGTCGGTAGAAAAATCTGCCAACTGATATTTTCCGCGTGCGGGACTAACAAGGATTTTTTCATTTACCATTTTGTTGAGCAGGGTAATTACCATTGCGGCGTCCTGAGGCCTCCCATCAAGCGCAGCGGCAATCTGCTTATGGTTTAAGGGCCGGTTCTGCCGCTGGTAAAAAACCTGTCGGACACTTTTAATATTCACCTTTTTATCGGATGATTTATTGCGCGATAAAGGGGAATGATTTTTACTTTTTTTACTTTTTCTGGACATAGATGAGTGGGATACGGGTATTAAAACCTTCGGTTTTTCGATTATTAAACCTAACTTTGAAGTCAATAAAGCTAAGAACAATTATGTTATCCAAAAAGATCGAAAAGGCTCTCAATCGTCAGGTTGAAATCGAATCAGATAGCTCGCAATTTTACTTGTCTATGGCATCGTGGGCAGAAGTTCAGGGATTCAATGGAACCGCAAAGTTTCTTTATGCCCACTCTGATGAAGAGCGTGCGCATATGATGAAACTGATTCGCTTTATTAACGAGCGGGGCGGTCATGCAATTGTTCCGGCGCTCAAGGAGCCTCCTTCGACGTTTAAAGGTCTTACCGATATTTTTGAATCACTACTGGGGCATGAAGTTGGTGTAACGGAAGAGATAAACAACCTCGTTCATTCTACGCTACAGGAGAAAGATTATACCACCCATAATTTTCTTCAATGGTACGTTTCTGAACAAATAGAAGAAGAAGCACTTGCCAGAAATATTATGGATAAACTGAACATGATCGGCAACGATAAGGGAGGCCTGTAT
>CAZJLZ010000050.1:0-3347 GCA_964546775.1 uncultured Cryomorphaceae bacterium
AAGACAGGTTTCCCGGCCTGTGGAAAAAACGACCTATGTCCGGCTTGCATGGGTGGCTGTGCTTATGTTACCAGTACTGGCTTATTCGGGTTGGTTGATTTCTTCTGCTGACATTTCACGACCGGCAGATCTCACCATTGCTGATCTGAACCCGTTTCGGGCAACGCCATCCGCAGAGTATTCAAAAAGATCAAAAACCAGTGACGTTTTCTCAGAATCAGAGTCCGGTGATGTTGTAGTTGAAAAGCTGAACAGCGATGAAGAGGTAGTTCGGATATCATTTACTGATCCGGAAAGCGAAGGGGTGTACGTACAACTCAAAAAAGAAGCGGTTGCGTTACCTATCAATACCTATACCGCCACGCCCGAAATTCTGGCCATGCGCTTTCATGTGGTTGGCGGATGTTTCAGCGAATTGAAGAATGCACGCCGCATGGTAGATGGCTTGAGAGCCAAAGGTTATCCGGCTTACATTTATGATTTTCACAAAGGCCTTTATCGCGTAACATTCGCTGATTTTCATCAGCGCAAAAAGGCTTTGGCGATGCTTCGGAAAATAAAGAACGAAGAAATGAGTGAAGCATGGTTGCTGGTTCAATGAGCTTTAACCCGACAGATAATAGCGGGTTCACAATCAAAAGGAATTTTTGTAAATTGAATAGCACAATTAAAACCGGTCTTCCTAAAACCTTTCTAATTTTGCCGGTGGACGCGGCGCAATGTAAGTTTAAAAACCAATGGCTAATAAAACAATTGATCTCGGTAAATCAACCATCACTTTTGAAGAAGATCAGATTGCCCATTTGAATCTGAAACAGGGTGAATTGGTAGAAATCGACGAACTGAAATCGATTTTTGATGTGATTTCAAAAGAACCCGGCGGAAAGAAATTCAGGTTGCTAGTAACGGCCGGTAACAATGCTTCTCTTTCTCCCGAAGCACGAGAATATGCTTCAACCGCCGAATCTTCTGATGTGATTGTTGCCGATGCCGTTGTAGTCCAGAATTATTCACACGAAATGACTGCCAATTTCTTTATCCGATTTAATAAACCCAGCCGCCCTACCAGGTTGTTCAAGAATCGGGAGGAAGCCTATGCATGGCTTAAAACCTTTCCGGTTTAATCTCAGTTTAATTTGTCGCTGTTGAATCGGCCGGATCAGTTTCAAGGCTGAAAATCATTGCTTCAACCTCCCGCAGATATTCGCGTTTATCAAATTTGGGAGCAAATACAAAGCCTTCTGCAGTCACTACCCTTTGATTCGGCTCATCGAGCATTGTAAGGCTGATAAATGGGCCGCCCATAACGGCTCCTTCCGTTCGCCACAGCCCCCGGGTTTCTACTGCATAATTGTCGTTAAAATAGATGGCTTTGCTTACAGGTGGCAATAAATATTCAGTGGTCATATACGATCCGGCAGAAGGACCCGGAACATATTTTTTGAGAACAGAGTCGCGTACTTGGACTATCTCTTTTGTGGAAAACGCACTATCGCTGACATAAGGATAGTAATACACGAAAATACCTTGCAGGATATCATGACGCGTACCTCCTACATTTTTGGTGCGTTGTCGCTGAATCCAAACAAAATCAGACTCCGTCAGTGCAATAGAACAATCGTTGGGTATAGTTATGTTTAATCCTTTGTCTTTCAAAATATCAGAAACTTTTTTGTCCGATGTGTTTCTGTAGTATGACTGAAGTCTTCTGCGTTCATATTCATTAAATTTATCGACAATAGAAGGCCCGTTTTCTTCCATTAATGAATCCAGTTCATTGATTGAAGACGCATATATCGTTACCACCATTTGTTCGGAAGCCCAGCGGTTTCTTTGAGCATCAACCCGTGGCTTTTCATCGGAAGTTGAGGACAGATTCACAAACAATAAATTGCGGTGTTGCTGGGTAATCTGATTTACCTGTGTCCGATTCATTTGGATCAGGTCGAAAACGGGTTCCGATTGAGGCAGTAGTGGTTGTGTTGCTCCCAGATATTTATGGATAATGTCACCCGCTGATCCTTCGTAGGCCTTGTCATCCATAACACAAATCACCTCACCGGGAGCACCCGTAAATCGTGGCAGGACGTGTGAGACATCCTGATTGCAGGAAAGAAAAACAACATTTAAGAGTGTGAGGGCAAAGTATTTAGCCAATGGGCACAATTTTTATTTTCTGTCCGGGTTTGAGACGGTTGAAATTAATGCCGCTGTTGAGTTGCTTCAATTCATTGACCGTCACGCCTTCGTATTTGTTTGCTATATCCCATAACGTGTCGCCGCTTTGGATAGTGTGATACTGGTAATTCAGCGTTTCGTTTTTGGATTGTGTTGTTGTGGAAGTACTTTGTGCAGTTACGGTTTTGTCACTGCCAGCTTGATTTTCAGAATCCCGCTTAATGGTACGGTGAACGGTTAATCTCTGTCCCGGATAAATGTTGGTGTTACGCAGGTTGTTCCATTCCATGATTTCCTGTACGCGCACTCCGTATCGATTTGCAATAGAACCCAGAAACTCTCCGCTTCTTACTTTGTGGTATTCCGTTATTTCTTCGACCAGAGCAAGACTCGCACCATGTACCGGGTCCGGAGTGTATTGATGAATGCTGTCGCGGTTTACGATAAATACTCCTACCATTTCTTTCGGTAATCGCAGCACTCGGGGCGATTCCTCGCTGGCAGGAAGAATGTGTTTTTTGTACTGAGGATTCAGCATCTCCAGCCATTCTGTATCCAGTTTCGTGTAAGTTGTGACCTGTTCAAAGGTCAAACGCTCGCTAACATGAATGGTGTCGGTTTCGTGAAATGCAAAGGTGGGTTTTATCGGGTAGAGGTTGTGTTCGCGGTTATAGTTCATCATGTAATTTACCGCGATAAACGCGGGCACGTATCCTTGCGTTTCGCGTGGTAAAAACTGACGAATTTCCCAGTAGTCTTTTTTTCCACCGGAACGGCGTATGGCTTTGTTCACATTACCAGGTCCTGAATTGTATGCGGCCAGCGCTAGATTCCAGTCGCCGTATAGGTTGTGAAGCGATTTCAGATAGTGACAAGCGGCGATCGTGGATTTATAGGGATCAAATCGATCGTCTTCGTATGAGGTGACATTCAGATCGAACATTTTTCCGGTTGCGTACATAAATTGCCAAAGTCCTTTTGCACCGGCACGGGAATTTGCCTGTGGGTTTAAAGCCGATTCAACAATTGCAAGATGTTTCATTTCCAATGGGATATCGAAACGGTCGAGCATTTCTTCGATCATCGGATAATACAATTCAGACATTCCAAGAACCCTCGATGATAATTCCCGTTTTCTATTGACATACAACTTGATGAACCCCTGCACT
>CAZJLZ010000051.1:0-2622 GCA_964546775.1 uncultured Cryomorphaceae bacterium
CGGAGGCCAGCAATAGGTTTTTCGGCGAGTCCTCCAGCAATTCAAAAGGGCTGCACAGCGGAAAACCGAGCAACTCTATCTGGTCGAAGGCTTCTTCTGCCGGAGTGGTGTGCAGCGCGGGCAGGGTGTAGTCTTTGCGTACCACACGAAACAACGGTTCTGCGATGGTGTTGCGCTTGCTTTTGCCCAGCTTCAGGTGCGCTTTCCACAATAGCTCACGGCGGGGAATTCCGGTAAACCGAAACGCCCCGATTCGAATCAGAATTGACAATTGCTCAATCCCGATGGCCACGCGGTCGATGAAATCATCGAGGTCCATAAAAACACCTTTTGCCGCGCGTGCTTTTACCAGCTTTTCGGCGGCGCCCATTTCAAAAGCGTGCAGGTGGATGAATCCGAGATAGAGGTCTACCCCACGCAGTGTTGTGAGGTATTCGCTCCGGTTGACACACGGTGGCTGAATGTTGGCTCCGTGCATGCGCGCCTCGTGTACGTATAATTCCGTGCTGTAAAATCCCCCGAAGTTGTTGATCGTAGCGCACATGTATTCGAGCGGGTAGTGGGCCTTGAGGTAGAGACTCTGGTAACTCTCCACCGCGTAACTGGCAGAATGGCCTTTCGAAAATGCGTAGCCCGCAAAACTCTCGATCTGCCGCCAGATCTCTTTACTCAGTTCATCGGTGTAGCCTTTTTCGCGGCAGTTGTCAAAGAACTTTTCCTGCACTTTTTTGAACTCTTCGCGCCCGCGGTATTTGCCGCTCATGCCGCGGCGCAGCACATCGGCTTCGGCCAGCGTAAGGCCGGCGAAGTAGTGCGCCACCTTGATCACGTCTTCCTGGTACACCATCACTCCATAAGTTTCGGGCATGATTTCGCGCATCACCGGGTGAGCGTCTTCGCGCCGTTCGGGCTGCCGGAAGCGGAGAATGTACTCCCGCATCATCCCCGATTTTGCTACACCCGGCCGGATGATCGAACTCGCCGCTACCAGCCCGAGATAGTGGTCCACTTTGAGTTTGGTCAGCAGCATCCGCATGGCCGGTGATTCTACGTAGAAACAGCCAATGGCTTTGCCGGCGCGGAGCATGGCCTTTACTTTCTCATCGTGCTTGAAGCGCTCCACGTCGTGAATGTCGATGCGTGGATCGGTGGGATGATTGCGGTGTACCAGTCCCACCGCGTCTTTGATTTTCCCTAGCCCGCGCTGGCTGAGGATGTCGAATTTATAAAGCCCCACGTCCTCGGCCACCACCATATCGAATTGCGTGGTAGGATAACCTTTGGGTGGCATAAAGGTGGCGGTGAAATATTCCACCGGTTTTTCGGAAATGATGATTCCGCCCGCATGAATGCTGAGGTGGCTGGGGAAATCCTGAATGAACGCGCTGTATTTCAATACCAGCCGGTGCAGGTGATCGAGGTCGTTCATTTGATATCGTCCGGCGCTTAGCATATCGATGTCGCTTTTTGGTAATCCGAATACTTTACCCAGTTCGCGGACCACGGCCCGGTATTGAAACGTGTTGTAGGTAGCGATCAACGCGGTGTTGGGAAACCGGGTGAAGATGTATCGCGTGATGTCGTCGCGGTCTTTCCACGAAAAATCGATGTCGAAATCGGGTGGATTTTTCCGGTAGAGGTTGATGAAACGCTCAAAGTACAGGTCGAGCTCAATGGGATCTACATCGGTGATGCGCAGCAGGTAGGCTACAATGCTGTTGGCACCGCTTCCACGGCCGACATAAAAATAGCCCTTGCTGCGGGCGTAGTTCACAATGTCCCAATTGATGAGGAAGTAGGCGGTGAAGTCTTTCTGATGGATGATATCGAGTTCTTTTTCCACGCGCTCCATAATTTCTTTGCCGGGATTGGGGTAGCGGTAATGCAGTCCATCCATACACAAGCGACGGAGCAATTCAAAATCCTTCTTCGCATTGCCTGTATAGGTGCGTTGGTTTTGGTGCGATTCCATATCGTTGAAGGGGAAATGCACGTTGCAGATTTTGAGCAGCGTATCTGCGCGCTCGATCAGCTCCGGAAAGCGGGCGTAAAGTTGTTCCAGTTCGGTGCAGGAGTGGAGCAGGTCGGTTTCGGGGGCACAGTCTTCGGGGGTTAGTTTGCTGAGCAGCGTGTTGCGGTCGATGGCGCGCAGCAGACGGTGGGCGTTGTAGTGGCGTTTGGAACCGAAGGTGGCGGTAGGCAGGGCCACCAGCTTATCGATGGGAAGGTTTTTGATGAACTGCAACCGGTTGAGCTCTGCCGGTTTTACCCCGATGAATTCGTGGTTTTTCAGCGCGAAGCCGGTATAGTGGTTCAGCGGATAAATCACAAAACAGTGTTTGAAGGCCGGCGCCTGGGGTGCAAAAGCGGTTTTGGCGTGCAGGTGACGGGTGAGATGGCGGTTGAGTTCTTCGAATCCCTTGTTGTTTTTGGCGAGGACCACATACTGTTGTTCCACTCCGTTGCGGAAGTCGACGCCGGGAACCACGTGCAGACCGGGTTTCGGCGCAATGCGTAGCGTGTTGAGCACGGCTGAGGTGTTGTTGATATCGGTGAGCGCCAGGTGTTGGTGTCCGCCAGCCACACATTGTTCCAGCAGTGCTTTCGGCGCAAAAGTACCGT
>CAZJLZ010000052.1:0-3518 GCA_964546775.1 uncultured Cryomorphaceae bacterium
CTGGTTATTGCGTTGATGTTCATCACTTTTTCGGTGACTGATTTTGGTGGGGGCAACGGCTTCCTGGCGGTATATCTGTGCGCAGTATATCTCGGTAACCAGGATTTCATTCACAAAAAAAGTATTCTCAAAATTTTTGATGGATTCGGTTGGCTGATGCAGATCGTTCTTTTCGTAACACTCGGATTACTGGTTTATCCTTCGGCCATGATTTCGGTAATGGGAATTGGGCTGCTGATTTCTGTTTTCCTGATTTTTGTTGCGCGGCCACTGAGCGTATACCTGAGCCTCTTGTTTTTTAAGATGAAAAACCGCCGTCGCCTGTATATTTCCTGGGTGGGGTTGCGCGGAGCGGTTCCAATTGTGTTTGCGACTTATCCTTTGCTTGCCGGAATTGAAAAGGCAGAAATGATTTTTAACATCGTATTCTTTATTTCGGTTACATCGGTAATTATTCAGGGAACAACCCTTTCACTGGTTGCCAAATGGCTGGGAGTGGCGCTGCCGGCGAAAGTTAAACCAATGACAGCCTCTGATTTTTACTTGGCAGACGGAGCCCGCACGGCCATTACAGAAATCAATATTCCTCCGGATTCTTATGCAGTGGGAAGAAAAATTGTAGACCTGCATTTTCCCCAGGCGGCATTGATTACTCGGATAACCCGGGGACAAAAATTTATTGCTCCGAATGGTTCAACGCGTATTGAAGCTGACGATGTGTTGACGGTGTTGACCAACAGCGAAAACGGAATCATCAGAATTTACGATTGTCTAGGATTGTCCCCTCCCGAAATTGCAGGAATGAATTGAACCTATTTTCCGCAATTAATCTTTCGACACGTCCGAACGAATATGAATATCCCGTTGTGGAAGTGGAATGTTGATTCCTTCGTGACGAAAGAGCCGGTCTATTTCAAATCGCAGATCACTCATAATGGTTTCGATGGTCCAGGTTTGCATCGCCCAAAAGAATAGCTCGAAGTGAAGGCCGTTCTCACCAAAATCAGAAAAGCGCACGATAATAGGACGGTTGGTCGAAACTTCGGGATGATTTTCAGCAATCTCATTCAATATCTGTCGCACTTTGTGTGTGTCGCTTCCGTATGCTACGCGAACCGAAACCTTAAATCGGGCCATCTGGCTGCTGTGGCTCCAGTTAATAATGTTATCGCGGGTAAGCGTTGAATTGGGAATGATGATATAATTGCCATCGCGCGTAACCACCTTCGAAGTACGGATATCAATACGATCCACACGGGCTACCAGGCCGTTTAGTTCAATTACATCACCTACTTTAAAAGTCCCTTCAAATAAAAGTATGAATCCCGACACGAGATCCGCGAAGATGTGCTGAAGACCAATACCCACACCAACCAACAAGGCAGCAGAAGCAATAAGCAGCGACGATAAATCGGCACCGATGGATTCAATCGCAACAATAAAGGCGATGGCATAAACCGCATAAGTAAGCAGCTTGAGCATTGTGAATTCCTTTCCTTTGTCGATCCACTCGCGACGGGAAAAATGCTTTTTCAACACAATCCGAAGCATTCTTGCCAGGAATCCGGCGATCAGAAAAATGACCAGAATCACGAAAATATTGCCAACGGAAAATTTGAATTTTGTTTCGCGGCTCTCGAAAAAAGTGAACCCCATAAAAGCTTCGATCAGGCTCCACAATCCGAGTCCGGCAAAGCTTACGAGTCCGGCCATCATTAAAATAGCATACGTGCCGTAAAGTTTGATGAAATGAGCGCGTTCATCGTCGAGCCATTCGTTGACCTTGAATTGTTTGGCGATAAAAATCCGGAACAGTGAAACCGCTTTGTACGTCAGAAAAACGATTGCAACCAGCAGAAGTAATTTGAGTAAGTTAAACTCAAAATCTCCGGCGTCGAAGAAAGGTTCGAGAAATATGTAGCGCAACCACTCCATTAAATGATAATGCTACCTGAGAATTGCGCAAGTTTCACTTTTATTTGGTCGAGCCGTTTTTTGCGTTCCAGCAGCGGGGTGAAATCGAAATCCGGACCTGCTTTCTTAAGTATTTCTTCGTCTTTGGCGATCATTTTCATCACTCTTCGCAATTTATAAGTATAGATGCCGTCAAGCACGGCTGGCATCAGCTTTTTATCCTCGGTGATGGTAAAAATTTTGTATTTCTCTTCCCATCGGTCACTCAGGGTGTATGGTGAAGATAGGAGATCTACTGCAACTTTGCTCAGGAGCTGATCTTCGTGTCGGGTAAAATATCCCGAATCAGGTAATTCATCACGCTCCCGCAGATCAATGTATTCTGTTAGAATCCGCTGAAACAGAAAGTTTTCGAACTGCAAATCATCGCTCAACATCTCGTTGATGATTAAATCACAAACCAGAATTTGTTGGGTGGATTCCTCAGAATCTATGGCCAAAGGAAAAGGAATATCAATTTCTTCCGATCCGTAATTGAGGAGCAATCGCATCAGCTCATTTTCCTGTGGAGCAATTCCGGTCGTGGCAGTATCCTGCTTTCTGGCAATCGGTTCGGCTTCCGGAACTTCTTCTTTCGAAACCTGCAGATCTTTTCTCACCGATTGCCGCAACAGTTTGTCGAGTTCGTTCTTCAACGCCCGTTCTTCAATATTCAGACGATTGCTGCAGGTTTGAATGTACACCGAGCGCGTGATGTGGTCGGGAATCAATGCAATACTGTTGACGATATCCTTGATGACCGCTGCTTTTTTCATCGGGTCGTTTCCGGTCTCGGCCATCATCACCTCGGTTTTGAAAACAACAAAATCGCGGGCATTGGAGTCTAGATATTCCTTTAATTCATTGTAGCTGTGGGCACGCGCAAAGGAATCAGGATCATGGTTTTCGGGGAGTAGCACCACGCGAACGCTCATATTCTCGGCCAGTATGAGATCAATTCCACGAAAGGAAGCCTTTATTCCGGCGGGATCTCCGTCAAATAATATGGTGATGCTGTTCGTGTAGCGCCGGATGAGCTGTACCTGCTCGGTGGTCAGAGAGGTTCCAGACGCCGCCACGGTATTTGAAATTCCGGCCTGGTGCAACGAAATTACATCTGTATAACCTTCTACCAGAAAGCAATTATCGGCTTTAACGATTGCCGGTTTGGCCTGATGAATGCCGTAGAGGATTTTGCTTTTGTGATAAACAGGGCTTTCGGGCGAATTGAAGTATTTCGCCATTTTGCTGCCGGTCTGCATCGTGCGACCCCCAAATCCGAGTACAGCACCGCTGATGCTGTGGATCGGAAACATGATTCGCCCGCGGAAAAAATCCTGTGGTTGATCGTTTCTGATTCGGGTGAGACCGGTTGTTTCGAGGTACCGGAGCTGGTAACCTTTTTCCAGCGCGGCTTTACTAAAAGCGTCTCCCGAACCGGGGCAATATCCGAGCTGAAACTGGTCGATGGTTTTTCCGTCGAAACCGCGTTCTTTCAGATAGTTCAGGCCAATGCTTTTTCCTTCGTCCGTTTCTTTTAGTTGCTGGGAGAAAAAATCCCGCGC
>CAZJLZ010000053.1:0-4222 GCA_964546775.1 uncultured Cryomorphaceae bacterium
CATTATGTCAGTATTAGTTGGTAAAAAAGCGCCGTCATTCAAAGCGCGTGCAGTAATCAACGGTGAAGAGATCGTCGAGGATTTTTCACTGGATCAGTTTCTTGGCAAAAAACACGTAATCTTTTTCTTTTACCCTAAAGATTTCACCTTTGTATGCCCTACTGAGTTACATGCTTTTCAGTCGCGACTTTCGGATTTTGAAAAGAAAGATGTGGCTGTCGTAGCTTGTTCTACCGATACCGAAGAATCTCACTGGGGATGGTTGCAAATGTCAAAAGACAACGGTGGTATTCAGGGAATTACCTATCCGATTGTTGCCGACACGACCAAAACCATCAGCGATGCTTTCGGTGTTCTTGCCGGAGAATACGATTACGGGATGGACGGCGAACTGGTGGCTTCCGGACCGATGATCCCATACCGCGGATTGTTCCTTATCGATAAAGACGGTGTTGTTCAGCATCAGCTTGTTAACAATTTACCTTTAGGGCGTGACGTAAATGAAGCGATGAGAATGGTTGACGCCTTGAAATTCTTCGAAGAAAAAGGAGAAGTTTGTCCGGCCAACTGGAAAGAAGGTGCAGAAGGAATGCGCGAAGATCACAAAGGAGTTGCAGAATATCTTTCCACTCATTAATACCTTTCTTTTTTCGAAAATTGATTCAAAGAGCTGCACGGGTTGTGTGGCTCTTTTTTTTCTCGAATGCACTTTTGTTTAAATTATTCGTTTTATCCTTGTTGCCAAACTTGCTCAGCTTATGAATTTTCCGTCGCGAATGAACCAACCTCCTATTGTTCCGTCCGGAAAAACTACAAAGTCACCGCTGACTCCCTTTACATCAAGACTTGCTATTATCATCACATTTGCTGTGGGAACGCTTTTGCTTATTGATCAACACCTGGAAACAATTTTTGACGCTGCCTCCATATCAGAAATAGATCGGTCATCGAGGCAAGTTGACACAGAGCTTGGATCGTTTCTTGCTGAATTTCAGCACAAGGGAGCACCCGCTCTGGTAAAAGGAGAGTTGCTCGTACTGGAACTGAGTCCTATCACCAAAACGGTTGTGGCCTATAAACCCTATGAAGATCTGCTGGTATACGAACCTCGGGAAAATATTTTTTCCTATTGGCCTATCACACTGGCCATGACGCTACTTTCGCTTTTCTTAATCATAAAATGGAACCATCTTCAACGACAGTTCGAATTGCTCATGCTCAACCTGATACTTCTGGTGATTACAACGTTGTTGTATTTCATTTCGCACTAAGGACTTTCCTTTTAGCGCGAGATGACAAATCTTTGCTGTCCGCGGTCAATGCCATTGTTCAGTTGTAGTACATAAATTCCCGGGGACCAGTATGACACGTCCAAAGAGAATTGGTTCAAACCCGCCACTTCCCGATCCATCATAACTCGCCCGGTAACATCTGTAACAATAATTTGGGTGGGCCCATCGAAAATTTCATTCAGCAATACGCTTATTTCTGTAGTCGCCGGATTTGGATACAAACTAAATCCTGCCGCAGATACGACCTCATTAACTGACACGGTTGTTACACAGAATTCCTGTGATTCCGACTCTCCAAATTCACCTCCGGTAGCAAATTCATTACCGAAGTGATCGTATAGCGTGTAACTGCCCTCTCCATAATCACAACATATTCCGTCAGGATCAATCCATGGAGATGCAGGATCATCCTGGATGGTAAACGTGTAGCATCCGTCTCCCAAACAAAAGGAATGTGTCTCTACTTGCCCGTCGTTTCCATCGGAGTATGGTCCTCCGGCGTAAAGCACATCACCATCCTCATTTGAAACTACCCACGTAGTTTCTGAACCATAGTCGTCCTGAACGAGTACCAATTCGTATTCAACACCATTCAAAAAGGCCGTAAATTCAAAACTGGATGTATTATTCGAGGGATTGTCATCGGCTTCACCATTTGGCTGAACAATACTTACAGTGAGCACATTCAATCCTTCCTGCAAAGTAAGTTGCGGAAGTTGGACTGGTTCTGACTCACCGGTCGTCAGACTACCACTCCAGTTAATGGTCCCTACGTCTTCACTATTCAGTACAATCTCCAATACTGCTGAAGTCAGGATATCGAGGCCATTATTGCGCAATGTAAAAACAGGATTGGCGTTAAACTCGTTGCACAAGACGTCATCAACGCCACTGATCCCTAAAGCCGAAGCATCATTCGGAACCAAAGGAGCAGCACCCAAACCATCGAGTACCGTTGCGCTGCTGTTGATTGGGTCCAACCAATCCCGCAATCTGGTTGAAGCCGAATTACCATCCCACGATACATCAAACCGACCGTAATAATCATAACTATCATTCGTGCAGGAAGCTACTCCTCCGTATAATTGTCCGATGACACGACCGTTTTGATCAAACAAGGGTGAACCTGAAGATCCGGGTTCGGTCGTTCCTTCTTCCCATTCATTGATGAACCAGGTTTGTGCCCCACCGTCCACAGATTGCGTGGCAGGATCAAAATCGTGGGTAATTTTCTTGATATCACCTCCCGGATGATGGATGCAGGTTTGAGTTAACGGAACTATTCCGCTATTATCCCATCCGCTGTAAAATACGTCATAAGATTCTGGAGGGGCGCTATTCAGTTCGAGCAATGCAAAATCAGATCCGCTGTTGCTTGCCCGTACTTGTGCTCCGGAAACAGATTGATTTGTCGGTCCGGTATTGCCCTGGCATGTAGACGATTCATGGTTAAAATAAAACACCCAATTGGCCACATTTCCTCCCAGGCAATGGTTGGCAGTTAGAAAATAAGGAGTACCGTCTTCAGCCGTGTTATTGACCATACTTCCGGTGCAAATTCCGTTACCGCCAACGACTATAATGCCTACTGCACGAATCTGATCCTGCCACCCATCTCCTTCTTCACAGGCTACATTGATGTTACACGAACCACTATTGCCAAATGGCCCCCGGGCAGCATCTTCAAATTTATGAAGTACACTGCGGTACCCGTGGGTAATGTTGTCTATTTCAAGTACTCCTTCACCAGCCACGTTGGCAGGCTCGTAGTATTCGATAATCAATTGATCACTATGAATCAGTGAAACCCCCAATCCACCGTGAGGCTGCATATTTTCTCGTGTAAAGGATCCAATGAAATGAGTCCGGTCAGCATCGTAAACAAAAACCTCACCCCCTTCAGGGATATTATACGTACTGAAATTAAAATTCAGACTTACAGCCCCCGGGCTCGAAACAGCCAACTGCCAAACACGGTCACCGTTTTCTAATTCATGCCATTCACCGTCGTTCAAAGTCAATGAAACGGGAACATTTGCTCCAAAACGATAGGGAATATCTTTGTATTGATCGTTTATTTGATCCTCAGCACGAAGGGTTTCCAGATTATCGGGAAGAATTATAACAGATGTTTCAGGCGTGTTTCTGTCCGGAAATTCAAAAGCGAGGGGCACTCCTCCGTAACTGATCTGAGCCTGAGATTGGTAAGCGGTCAATAAAATAAGAACTATGAGTAATCTTCCAAAATTCATAAACGATGGGTTAGTATTTGTATTGAATGGTTTCTTCGGTATTGTTGAGTCGAATGACGACTTCGGACGTTCCGGGATATTCAATTCCCGATACATCAAAGACAATCTCTTTCATAATCATCGCGCGGCAACGGTCATTGTTGTCAATATGCTCCAGAAACAAGGTTAATTGAGGCGGGTAACTTTTAGCATAGATATTATTGGAATAGAGCTTGAATTCATGTTCTTCGCAACCTCCACTGTATCTAACACTCAGATGAAGTTCATGCCCCAACATCTCCATTCCGTCCAATTCGAACCTTCCATTTTCCCTGGGTGTTACAAACCCTTCATCAATAATCACAGCTTTGATTTCAGGATCGGGAATTTTAACCTCCGGGGTTTCTTCTTGCGTATTGGCCATTGCCTTTTTCTTTCCACAAGCTGCGTTAAATACGATAGCCAGCAGAAGAAAAAGAAGGATAGAGTAGGTTGCTTTGTACATGTTCAGGAGAATTGGTCAAAGTTAAGAAAGCTTTGTACCGCAAAATAGCGATTGTCTCTAAAAACTTGAACTCCTACTTCGACTTCAACAACTCCTGAAGGGCGAAAAGTTCGTCACGTAACCTTGCAGCTTCCATAAAATCAAGCTCTTTAGATGCCTTAGCCATAGTTTTTTTAGTTCTGGCAATGGTTTTT
>CAZJLZ010000054.1:0-2722 GCA_964546775.1 uncultured Cryomorphaceae bacterium
TCGCGAAATAGAAGTTGGAAAGGATCTTGCTATTCAGGAAGGGAAACCAGCAGACATGGCTGAGAAAATTGCCATGGGCCGGTTGAAGAAATTCTTCCAGGAGAGCACGCTCCTCAACCAGCAGTTTATTAAGGACAATAAAAAATCCATCGCGCAATACCTGAAAGAATACGACGGCGACCTCTCAGTCACCGGCTTCAAACGGATTGCCCTCGGAGAATAATTAAAGGATTATTAAAAAAGAGAGAATTTCGGTTCTCTCTTTTTTTTGTTATCATTGGCCACCACTATCCACCCGGAAGAAGACAAATGAAATACGAGCGCGTTTTACTCAAATTGAGCGGAGAAGCCCTGATGGGAGAAAAACAATTTGGTATCGATAATACGCGGTTGATGCAATATGCGAAGGAAATCAAAGCTGCAGTGGAGGCCGGAGTGGAAATGGCCATTGTGATTGGCGGAGGAAATATTTTTCGGGGAGTGCAGGCAGTACAAGGCGGCATGGAGCGCACCCAGGGCGATTATATGGGCATGCTCGCCACGATGATCAATAGTATGGCACTTCAATCTGCCCTCGAATCCATCGACGTACAAACCCGGTTGATGTCGGCCATTAAGATGGAACAGATCGCCGAGCCTTTCATCCGTAGAAGAGCCATACGACACCTCGAAAAAGGCCGTGTGGTTATTTTTGGAGCAGGTACCGGAAACCCGTTTTTCACTACCGATTCGGCAGCTTCGCTGCGGGCCATCGAGGTCAATGCAGATGTAATACTTAAAGGAACGCGCGTAGACGGAATCTACAGTGCCGACCCCGAAAAAGACCCCGATGCCGTGAAATACGACACCATTTCTTTTGACGAAGTATATCGCAAAGGTCTGAATGTAATGGATCTGACGGCTTTTACGCTTTGCAACGAAAATAAATTACCCATCATTGTTTTTAACATGAACGAAGGGGGAAATCTTCAGAAGATTATTGCTGGAGAATCCATAGGAACCCTGGTTGAATTTAATGCATAAAACCATGAACGAAGAAGTAACATTCATTATCGACTCTGCCCGCGAAGGAATGCAAAAGGCCATCGATCATCTAACCACGGAACTTCAGAAGATCCGTGCAGGGAAAGCGTCACCCTCTATGCTCGATACCGTGCATGTAAATTATTACGGAGCCAATACCCCGCTGAGCCAGGTCGCCAATATCAATACCCCCGATCCAAAGACCATCATCATTCAGCCCTGGGAGAAAAGCATGCTCGACGAAATTTCGAACTCCATCCTCACGTCCAACATCGGTCTGGCTCCGCAAAGCAATGGAGAAGTTTTGATCATCACCTTACCACCGCTTACCGAAGAGCGCCGCAGAGAACTGGTGAAGAAAGCCCGCGCCGAAGCAGAGCATGCAAAGGTCGGAATCCGCACGTCGCGCAAAGACGCCAACGACGAGGTTAAAAGTCTGGAGAAAGAAGGTTTGTCCGAAGATGAAGCCCGCGATGCCGAAGACTCCATTCAGGAAATGACGAAAGAGTATACCAACAGGTGCGACGCCATTGTCGATCGAAAGGAAGAGGATATCATGAAAGTCTGATCACACCGTCAAAATTTTTTCATATGCTCGTGTCCCATTTCATTCACTTTACTGAATGAAATCAACCTGTGATTGTTAAGCCTAGTGAAAGCTTTGCACGTTTTATCTGAGACGTACTCCCTCGGTGTCACTCGCAGAGGACACCGAGGGCAAATTTTTCTTAGGTTCTTAGGTTCGGGAATTTCCTTCACTGTACTGAATGATATCATCCAAAAACTATTCAGTAAAGTGAATGGTTTCAACAAAAATTTAAGGGGATCAGCCTATGCCTCCGACCACACTTTCGTTCCTTCCGTACAATTGGTACAAATGTCGATTTCAGATCTCGACCTGAGCAAACTCTGTCTGAAATTCCGGTATTCATTACCGTACCAGATGTCGTTAAGCGATTCCTTTTTTAAATCGCCCATGCGATGCTTGGCGTCTTTGTCGAAGCAACAAGGTACCACGAGACCATCCCAGGTTACCACGCATCCCTGCCACATCCGCCAGCATTGGTTCAATAATTTGTTTTTGATGCGGTACTTTCCATCCTCTCCTTTTCGGTAACGAGAATATTTTTCAATGGTCGGAATGAGTGGATTTCCGTCCTCGTAGTCGTACATCTGGGCGGTTTTAAACACCACCTGATCAACTCCCATCTCCTCACCCAATTGTTGGACGGCTTCAATCTGATGCTCATTGGGTTTTACCACCAGAAACTGGAAAACCACCAGTGGATGTGACTTTCCGAGTTCCTTTCTCCATTTCAATACATTTCGCGTGCCTTCCAGCACTTTGTCCAGTTTTCCGTGGACGCGGTACGATTCGTATACCTCCTGGGTCGTTCCGTCCAACGAAACGATGAGACGGTCCAAACCCGACTCTACGGTTTTTCGAGCCATTTCATCGTTCAGAAAATGTGCATTCGTAGAAGTCGAAGTGTAGATGTTCCGATCTGACGCGTATTTCACCATTTCCAGAAACTGTGGATTGATGTACGGCTCGCCCTGAAAATAGAAAGTCAGGTACGAGAGGTGATTTTTAGATGCATCGATCACCTTGCTGAAAAAGTCTGATTTCAGGTTTCCGGTCGGTCGCGTAAATTGCCGCAAACCGCTCGGACATTCAGGGCATCCGAGGTTGCAGGCC
>CAZJLZ010000055.1:0-2696 GCA_964546775.1 uncultured Cryomorphaceae bacterium
ATGGGTTTGTTATTGCTCAATACCGGAGCCAGGATAGCCACCGCGAGCAACAACAATAACGGCAGCATTGCTCCGAGCGGTAAATTCGCTATTCGGGAGAACAGTTTCATACCGGTTGGTCCTTATTAATGCGCGGGTCGATTCGGTGCAGAATCAAGTCAGAAAGCGCGGAGCCCACGATGGATGCTGTTCCGACCAATATCAGAATGGCCATCACCACAGGATAATCACGGGTGTGAAATGAGTTGAAAATGAGTTGGCCCATACCGGGAATGGAAAATATGAGTTCGATGGCGATGGCACCCGAAAGCGCAGCGGGCAGAATGCTGCCCAACATACTCACCGCCGGGACGAGGGCATTTTTAAAAATGTGTTTGTTGGTGACTGCCGATTCGCCGAGTCCTTTGGCCCGGGCAGCGATGATGAAGGGTTCCCGTTGCAATTTGTTCGATTGCTTCAGCGTTTGAATGGTCAGGAAGGCGGCTCCTCCAATTGACCACGCCGTAACCGGAAGCACGAGGTGCCAGGCAATCGTGAATGTTCTCTCGATCAAGTTGGCATCCGGATGAACGTCCATCAAACTATACGCTGCCGGAAACCAGTTCAAAAAATCCGGGTTGGTAAGGAAAGTCAGTAATAAAACCCCAAGCCAGAAACCGGGCATGGCGTACAATCCAAAAATGAGTTGAATCCAGAATTTGTAAGAGGTCGTGTTTTTCATTCGGGCCAGTCTCAAACCGAGCGGAACCGCGACCAGGTACATGATCAATATTGAAACAAGGGCCAGCGAAAGCGTGGTTTTAAATGCCGGCCACACTTTGGCGGATACGAATTGACCATCGCGTTGGGAGATTCCTAGATGTCCACGAAGAACACCTTTTACATTTTCCGAACCCCAAATCCACCGGTGAAACTGGTTTTGAGTACCGTTCCAACGAATTACCGGGCGATAGGCAGATAAACTTATTCCGGATGTCGTGATCATTTCATGACCGGCTGCTGCTCGGATCACCTTTGAATTGATCGATGAATGAGCCAGTTCGTTGATCAACCAACGGTAAGTATTCTGTTGCTGTGCCGGATCGTTTGAGGAAAGCAGAGAAAGCAAGGCCCGATGAGCATCCTTTCTTCCGGCCTTTTGGAGGTCAGACAATATTTCTTTGTTCAGATGATACCACAACAATACACCTTCCGGTTCACCGGTTTTAATGCACCATTTTTTCAGCACCTCGCGGTGTTTGGGATGCGGAATCAGCCTCAGTGAATCGGGGACGGATGCCGAACGCAACGACCAGTAAAATACCGGTAAATCGTATCCGAGTTGACGGCGCATTTCGCGATATTGACGCGATTGATAAACCGATTCTGATGATTGAACAACTACGCCGGATTCCTGCAATCGGGAGAGGACAGGATCACCGGGAATGATTTGAAGCAATGAAAAACTTACCAGGCAGAGGACAAGGATGGCCGGGATCCAATAAAGGATTTTTCTGACTGTGCGCAACCACATTAGTGGGGTTCTTCAAGTTGAAAGCTGCCGGCCCAATATCCGGGTGATAGAGCGGAAGGTGCTACCGGTTTAAACTTCCGGTTTACAAAAAACCGCGCATCGTTGGTGGATAGAAAGATGCTGGCCACTTCGTTGTGAAGTATTTCTTGCAGCTCGCGCCATATTTCTACGCGATCTTCTTCCGACACCGTGCCTTCGAGTTCTTCCATCAGGGAATCTGCCGTAGCATGACTGAAACAGCCGAAATTATAGCCGTTTTTAATCGATTCAGAATGAAAAATGGGAGCCGGATCGGTCGGAGCGTGTTCGTCGGTCCACGAGAAAAAAGCCAATTCAAATTCCTTTGACATCAGGCTTTCGATAAAAACCAGCCATTCTTCGTTCACAAGCTCGATTTTCACGCCTGCGGGTCTGGCCCACTCTTTATACATGAGCCCTGCATTTTTGCGACCTTCGTTTCCAGTATTGTATTTGTATTCCAGCTCGAGGTCAACCCGGCTGCCGTCTACCAGTTTGTCGAGTACGCCGTCGTCGTTGATGTCTTTCCAGCCATCTTCAGCTAGAAGATTTTTCGCCGTTTCTATATTGTATTCATAAGGTTGTTGTGCGCTGTATTCGGCTTTCGCGAGATGCAGTGGTCCGGTAATTCTCTTTCCGGTTGATTTCTGAACGGTCTTAATGTATTGATCGGTATCAAATAAATGGGCGAGCGCTTTTCGTGTTTTGACCGTCGAAAGTTCCGGAAGGCAGGAATTGATCACGATAACATTGGTGCTGAGTTCCGGAGCCAGCGCGATCTGGAATTTTTTCGCAAACGCACTATCTTCGAGCAGCGCGGCATAATCTCCCGATCTCAAAATCGGACCCGTATCTATTTGCCCGTTGCGGGCGGCGCTGATGATCGCGGCGGGTTCGGAAAGCACGAAAAAGGTAATCTGTTCCGGTAAATTTTGGAAATAGGGGTGATTGGCAGAAATATCGTCTGCCCAGAATTCAGTTTTGCGGGTCAGATCAATGCGCTGGTCAGAATCCCATGAATTCAGTTGGTAAGGTCCGCTTCCGTTGATGCCGTTGGGGTTTCTTTGGAATTCTGCACTGTTGAAATTAGCAACCCATTGTTCAATTGGTTTCAGTGATGTGCTATCCAGTTCATTGGTGATTAGTTTCTGAAGCGGGATGTGAT
>CAZJLZ010000056.1:0-2619 GCA_964546775.1 uncultured Cryomorphaceae bacterium
AGATCTGAAGGGTAATCCATCTTTTATCTTCTGGCAGGTAAAAGCGTTTTTTCAGCAGATTTGGCTCAAAAGTGCGCTTGGTTTTGGTATTGGAGTGAGACACCCGATGACCTACCAATCGATGCTTACCTGTTATTTGACATACTCGTGACATGTGTTCCTGGGTTTTTCAAAATGGCGTGCAAACTTCGGGATTTTATTCCAATTGAGCAATTAAAAGCCTAAAATATTTAGTGATCTGTTCAAGCGTCTCTGAACGTCATTTTACGATCGTACAATCCTTTCAGAAATCAACTGTCCAGCAAATGCCTGCGGAGCAAATCGAGCGCAAAAAGACTGGCCACTTTTATGTTTCGATCGCGGTTGCGACCGAGCTTATAATAAAATCCTTTCGTTCCTCCCGTGTGACTCAGTCCAATCCACACCGCACCCACGGGAACTTCTGATGTGCCACCGCCCGGCCCGGAAATACCGGAGGTAGAAAGTGCAACATCGACCCCGGTTCGCAACCTGATTCCCTCTGCCATTTCGCACACCACTTGTTCGCTGACCACACCGTGCTGTTGAATGGATTGTTGCCGCACATTCAACATTTCGACTTTGTGCGCATTTGAATACGCCACCACTCCGCCGGCAAAATAGTCCGACGATCCGGCAACAGCGGTAATCATGTGCGCCATAAAACCACCGGTACAACTCTCGGCCAGCGCCAATTTCATATTCTTTTCCCGCAGCAAATCACCAACGACTTCTGACAACGTTTGTTCACTTCGTGCAAAAACAATTCTTCCGAGAATTTTTGCGGCCTCGGCCGTCTCTGTTTCAATTCGGGATTTTTCACTTTTGGGTCCGCTGATCCGGAGTCGAACCATTCCTGAAGACGGAAGGTACGCCAACCCCAAACCTTCGGCACGAATTCGATTCTCCCAGTCGCGCAGTTCGTGTGCTATAAATGACTCGCCTTTTCCGATGGTCTGTACAACGGTGTAGTACGATCCGCCATTGGTAAATCTTGACGAAAGGCGTGGCAGCACTTCTTCGCGCATCATTCCTTCCATTTCGTGTGGAACACCCGGCATCGAAATCACCACCTTTCCGTTTTTTTCAAACCACATTCCCATCGCGGTACCGCGCCTGTTGATCAGAATTTCGGCATCTTCGGGCAATTCTGCCTGCGCTTCATTTTCCGGAAGCATTTTTAAATCGCGCGATCCAAAATACGCGCGGATTCCGCGCAGCACTTCCTCGTTTAGCACTAGTTTTGTATCAAAAAATTCACACAGTGTTTCTTTCGTGAGATCGTCCTGGGTAGGTCCGAGGCCGCCGGTAACAAAGACCAGATCGACGCGCCGGGTGGCTTCCCGCAATGCGCTCAGAATGTGGCTTCGATCGTCTGTTATGGTTGTTACCTGGTGAACTTCAATTCCGGCGGTATACAATTGCTGACCCATCCACCCCGCATTGGTGTTGATCGTCTGCCCCAATAAAATCTCGTCTCCAATGGAAATGATTTCAGCCCGCATGTATCAAAGTTAGCCAATAATGAATAATTCTGTCGGCGAATCAACGCATACGAAAACACACGTCGTTCTGTTTTCCAACAGAGCATCTCATTGACAAAAAAGACTGTTTCCTATGTCAATCAGAAATTGCTCCGGCGATAAAACGTGGTAAGAATATTTAAAAACAGAATTACTTTTTTCCCCGGGCAGTGAGTACGGCACCAATCACCAGAATCACACCGCTGACGATTACAGGAGTCCAATTGGCGGTACTCACACCGATGTCCATTCCAAGAAAACTAAATGTTTCAGAATCCTGAGCGGCCTGAATTCCAAATACAATCGCTCCGATGATTCCTAAGATGAGTAAAATAATTCCTACGGTTTTCATATTCCTGTTTTTAATTTATGTTTGGTTAAATGCTTATCTCTATTTATGAAGTTAATAAAATAATATCGAAACAAGCGGCATTGCCCGTTTCGGGAATTAAAGAAGCAATGAATGGTCGCCAAATCTCATAACTTTGGATCATGAAAGCAATCGCCATACAACAAGCAGAAAACCTTGCTGCGTCAGAACTGGTGTTGACAAAAACCGGTGCCGTCTACCACCTCAATCTGATGCCGGAACAAATTGCGCCCAACATCATCGTTGTAGGAGACCAGAGTCGCGTAGCTCAGGTTTCACAGCATTTCGACCAGATCGATCACACCGTACAAAACCGTGAATTCCTCACTCATACCGGACGGATCGGATCTTTCCCCATCACCGCCATGTCCACCGGCATCGGTACGGACAACATCGATATTGTAATCAACGAACTGGATGCGCTTGTCAACATCGACCTCAAACAACGCAGCATCAAGCGGGAAAAAACCAAACTCAACATCATTCGTTTGGGTACGTGCGGAGCCTTGCAGGAAGACATTCCGATTGAAGAGCTGTTGCTTTCCACACACGGAATGGGCCTGGACACGGTCACCGGATATTACGCAGCCGAATTCGACACCGAAGAAGTTGAATTGGCCAAAGCGTTTCAGACGCACAGCCAATGGCCGGAAGAACTACCGGCGCCCTATTTTGTGAAGGCCGGGGCGAAATTGCGTGAGCGAATCG
>CAZJLZ010000057.1:0-4460 GCA_964546775.1 uncultured Cryomorphaceae bacterium
CGGAGTTGATTCGGTATTTTCCGTAGCGCACATGTATGATCTACAGCGCAATAATGAACTGAAGCAGTTTGAGCTGGACAGATTGGTGAAGAGAACACCACAAACCCAGGAGGAGGTGGATTCTATCCGTTCCCGTATCGAATCTTTGCCGTTCTATTCTGGCTTGTTGTTCAACGATTCCACGCACGCCAGCCTGATGATGGTTTTTGTTGATGCCGCAAAATTTAATTCAAATGAGCGTGGCGATGTGATCGACAACATCACTGATATCGCAAACGTGTTTAGTGAAGAACATCTCACTATTCATTACAGTGGGTTACCTTACATTCGGACGGTTATATCCGAACGGGTAAAAGGCGAAATGGGAAAATTCGTATTGTTGGCAGCCCTGGTGGCCGCTTCTTTGCTCTTTTTGTTCTTCCGATCGTTCAAAGTCGTCATCGTTTGCTTAACCGTAGTCACCATTGCGGTGGTGTGGTCCATCGGAACCATTTCGTTGTTTGATTACCGCATCAACATTCTGATGGCACTCATCCCGCCGTTGATCATCGTTATAGGAGTGCCAAACGGGGTTTTCCTGTTGAACAAGTATCACCACGAATTCAAGAATCACGGCAACCAGATCAAGGCCCTGACGAGGGTCATCCAAAGAGTCGGAAATGCTACGTTTCTGACGAATGCCACTACGGCCATGGGTTTTGCCACGTTTATTTTTACCCAAAGCGAAATGCTCATTCAGTTTGGTGTTGTAGCGTCGATCAGTATCATGGGCTTGTTTTTATTGTCCATTTTGCTTATCCCGATAATCTTTAGCTTTTTGCCAAAACCTCTCGAACGTCATACGCGTCACCTGGAGCGGGAATGGTTGTACTACACGGTAGACAAACTGGTGGTATGGGTGTCGAATTACCGCAGAATAGTATATGTTGTTTCTGTAGTCGTCTTTGTTGTTGCAGTTTATGGAATTACGCTGATTAAAGCTACAGGCAATATTGTGGATGATTTACCAAAGGACGATCCTGTTTTGTCTGACCTGAAGTTTATCGAGGACAATTTCAACGGGGTGATGCCTTTCGAGGTGCTGATCACGGGAGAAAAACCCGGGCAGATTACCCAACCCGCGGCGCTGCGCAAAATTGACGAGTTGCAGGGGATATTGGCTGAACACGAAGAACTCAGCAAATCTCTGTCCATAGCCGACGCGCTTAAATTTGCCAAGCAGGGATTCTACAACGGAAATCCTGCCAAGTATTCGCTCATCAACAACAACGAACGAAGCTTTATCGCGCCGTATCTAACAGGATACGAAGACGGAGCCAATCTCGCTCAAATGTTTGTGGACTCCTCGCGCACCGTAACGCGCGTAACGGCTCAAATGGCTGATGTTGGAACCGTGCAGATGGATGACTTACTGAAAAAACTGGAGCCGAGGATTGATTCGATTTTTGTCGGCAGTGGGCTGGATGTGGTCTTGACAGGAACGAGCGTAGTATTTTTAAAGGGAACGAACTACCTGATCAACAACCTGCTCATCAGTCTTTGCCTGGCCATTATTGTCATCGCCACGGTGATGTCCGTTTTATTCCGTTCATGGAAAATGGTTGTGGTTTCTTTGATACCGAACCTCTTTCCGCTGGTAATTACGGCTGCAGTAATGGGCTATGCAGGCATTCCGATCAAACCTTCGACCATTCTTGTGTTCAGCATCGCCTTTGGAATTTCTGTTGACGATACCATTCACTTTCTTGCCAAGTACCGCCAGGAATTACGTCATCATGCCTGGGATATTCGAAACAGCGTTATCAGATCATTGCGCGAAACCGGTGTCAGCATGATTTACACGTCCATTGTCTTGTTCTTCGGATTCGGAATGTTCGCACTTTCCAATTTTGGAGGTACCGTTGCACTCGGGGTATTGGTTTCCATGACGCTTTTAATTGCAATGCTGGCCAATCTGGTGCTGCTTCCTTCGCTGTTGTTAACATTGGAAAGGGCCATCACAACCAAATCATTCAACGAGCCGTTTCTCGAAATTATTGATGAAGAAGAAGACATCGAACTCGATGACCTTGTGGTGCGTGACCTGGATGAAGAACAACGCTCCGGAACTACAAAAGATCAAGACGATAACCCATGAAAGGAATAATTCTGGCCGGTGGATCCGGTACACGACTACATCCTCTGACCCTCGCGGTCAGCAAGCAATTGATGCCGATCTACAACAAACCGATGATCTATTATCCGCTCTCGGTTTTAATCGGTGCAGGAATATGCGACGTCCTCATCATTTCCACACCGCACGACCTCCCCAATTTTCAGAAACTTCTGGGAGACGGCAGCAGCCTGGGTTGTAATTTTCAGTATGCCGTACAACCCGAACCAAAGGGACTCGCACAGGCATTTACTATCGGCGCGGATTTTATCGGCAATGACAGTGTTGCCCTCGTTCTGGGTGATAATATCTTCTACGGATCGGGTTTGTTCGATAAACTCGAAGCATATACCGAGCCCGATGGCGGAGTTGTTTTTGCTTACCACGTTCGCGATCCTGAGCGCTACGGCGTAGTGGAGTTTGACGACGAACAACGCGTCATTTCCATCGAGGAAAAACCACTCAAACCAAAATCTCATTTCGCCGTGCCGGGGTTGTATTTCTACGACAATGACGTCATCGACATCGCGCGCAATTTAAAGCCCAGCTCCCGCGGTGAACTGGAAATTACCGATGTCAACAAAACCTACCTGAGCCGAAATAAACTCCAGGTGGCCATCCTCGACCGCGGTACAGCCTGGCTCGACACCGGAACATTTGAATCGTTGATGCAGGCCTCCCATTTTGTGCAAGCCATTGAAGAGCGCCAGGGACTGCAAATCGGTTGCATCGAAAGTGTAGCTTTTCGAAAAGGATTCATTTCTGCCGAACAGTTGCGGAGCCTGGCAGAACCACTGGTAAAAAGCGGGTACGGGCAATACCTACTCAACCTGATTGAAGAACAATAGAACCATGCAAACGCTTTCCCAATTACAAATTTTAATTTCTGATGAAATAGACCGCTATGTTCAGCAGATAAAACCTGGGTCGCTGTATGAACCGGTAAAGTATATTTTCGATCTGGGAGGAAAACGGATGCGACCAGCGTTGATGCTCAGTGCGTGTGATCTCTTTGGAGGAAATGTCCGGGATGCGATCAACCCAGCTATTGGCGTAGAAGTGTTTCACAATTTTACGTTGATGCACGACGACATTATGGATGAAGCTCCGTTGCGCCGGGGAGAAAAAACAGTACACACTCTTTGGAATACCAACAACGCCATTCTTTCCGGGGACGTGATGTTCGTCATGGGTTACCAGTTGATGTGCAAAGTATCGCCTGATATTTTACCCGATGTACTCGCAGTATTTTCAAAAACCGCCACCGAAGTTTGTGAAGGCCAGCAACTGGATATGGATTTCGAATCGAGAAACGATGTCACGATCGAGGAATACATCGAAATGATTCGGCTGAAAACGTCCGTGTTGCTGGCGGGAAGTTTGAAAATAGGAGGAATTATAGCCCGCGCTTCGGCTGAAGACCTCGAGGCTATTTATCGTTTTGGAGAACGCATTGGAATCGCTTTTCAACTGCGGGATGATTTGCTGGACGTGTACGGCGATGCTGATAAATTTGGAAAGCAGGTGGGTGGTGATATTCTCGCCAATAAGAAAACCTATTTGTTGCTGAAAGCTTTTGAAAACGCAGACAAATCACAACGGGAAAAACTTCAGTATCTGGCTGGAGAAGGAAATGTATCTTCCGAAGAAAAAGTGAGCCAGACATTGGCTATTTATGATGAACTCTCCATTCGCGAAAAATCCGAAAGCGTAATGCAGCAATATTTTGAATGGGCGATGGAAGACCTGAATGCTGTAAATGTTTCACCAGAACGAAAAAGTGAATTGACGCGGTTTGCCGAAATGCTGCTCGTCAGGGAGTCCTGATTAAATCGTTGAGTACTTCGGAAATGGTTCCGAACTTAAATTTGAAGTCTGCCGCGTACAGGCGTTGATTCGACAATCGACTTCCTTCCAGCAGCATCGAAGACATTTCTCCAAGTCCCAGTTTTAAAGCCCACGCAGGAATTTTTGGCAACCAAATTTTACGGCCAAAAGCAGTAGCTAGATTCCGCATAAGTATTTCGTGCGTGACGTGTTCATCCGCGACCGCATTGTAAGCCCCTTGATAATTGCTGTCCACAACTGCCTGATAGTACAAATTTACCAGATCGTCGATGTGAATCCATGGAGAATATTGTTGGCCGGTACCCAGTATCACGCCGAATCCTTTTTGCACCGGCCCTCCGAGTTGAGGCAATGCCCCACCCGAATTGCTTAGGACCATCGCTGTGCGGATAGCTACCACCCTATGAGCCGGATTTTCATGAAATGCTGCGTTTTCCCAGAGTATACAGCACCTGGCCAG
>CAZJLZ010000058.1:0-4842 GCA_964546775.1 uncultured Cryomorphaceae bacterium
ATATTTTTGCACCGAAGGAAATCAATGCGAGTAAAAACAGTGCCTTTGTGAGCTGAGTAACTGAATTTAGAAAAGTGGCGGATTGCTTTTTCACAATCTGCCAGAATACAACAAGAGCTACGAGTTGAATCAGTACGCCCCCGCTGTTGAGGTAAAAAATCCAGTCTTCTGGAGTTGACCATGCTACAGATAGCGCGTAGGTAAGGGCAGCGGATGTGAGCAACAAACCGTAAAACCATCTGAATTGCTGTTTCGAAACAATTCCACCAGCCATTTCAATCTGCTGAAAAACCAATGCCAGTACAGCAAATGTGAACCAGCCGTTAAACTGAAAGTGCAGAAAGAATTGTATTGAAGCATAGTACATTACGCTGTCACCAAATAATCCGGCGCTGATTGGACCGATCAACCAAACACCGATCGTAGATACCAACATTAGAATCAATGCGGTGCGCAGTAGTAAACCCGACGCAGAAGGGAGTCTCCGGATTTTTGAAAGAATGACCCCCGCAATCACATAGGAAGTAAGCAATTGCAGCGTAGAAAATGTAATCGAAACGGCGCCATAGCCCTCAATCGGAAAACTGATCATCATTCCAACAACACTTACCTGGGTGACCCAGAATAATACATCATATTTTTTTTTCCGGACCTCTTCGACAGGCAGAAAGCGATCCAGAACAATGGCATACAACACCAGAAACAACCAACCCAGCATTGCTGTGTGAGAGTGGCCGTGCATCATATTCCGGAAATCCATCCAAGATATTTCCGTGACGTGCGCCAGCCGGAGTATAAGTCCCATACACGCGGCAATAAAAAAATTGAACAATACTACCTTAAGCCAGTGCTTTCTCAAATCGATTCGTTTGATCTGGAAAGTAAGGAATGATAAGGGATTCACAAAGCATTTGGGACCAGAGTTTATATAGATGACAAATTGATTCGGTTGCTGTAAGCGGAACGGGTCGCGAAAGGTATAGAGCAATGTGTCTGTTTGCACGGTCATATGGTTCGTCAAATGTAGTACAAAATTCTAATAAAGGACAAAAACATCCGAAATATATTTTCCTGTTCCGGAACTTTGATTTCTGATGCGCATGCGATCTGACAGCGCATATCGTCTGTCGAGTTAAAATATCGTTAACTTCGCGTTAACATCGGCCTTCGGTTCAGGGTGTAACTTTGCCAAAACAATAGGAAAATCATGGATTCCAATCAAAAAGGAAAGATACTCGTTGTGGACGATGACCATGACATTCTGGAAATGTTGAGTTACAATCTTCGAAAAGAGGGTTATGATGTGGAGACAGCAGCAGACGGCAAGAAAGCGCTCGAAATTGCGGTAACTTTTAATCCGGATCTAATCATCCTGGATGTTATGATGCCCGAGATGGATGGCATTGAAACGTGTCGCGAACTTAGGGCAAATCCAGAAACAGCAAATTCTCTCATCGCATTCCTTACCGCCCGCGGAGAGGATTACTCGCAAATTGCCGGATTCGACGCCGGTGCCGACGACTATATTTCCAAGCCGATCAAACCGCGCGTTCTGTTGAGCCGAGTGCAGGCGTTGATGCGCAGACAGGGAAATAGTTCCGAAACAAAAGCTTCCGATCAGTTTGGCGAAATCACGATCAACCACGAAAAGTATCAGGTTACGCGCTCGGGAGAGGAGCTGCCAATGCCAAAAAAGGAATTTGAGTTGTTGTCCTTACTGATGTCCAAACCCGGTCGTGTGTTTACACGTGAGATCATTCTAAGCCAGATTTGGGGAAACGATGTGGTGGTTGGCGACCGCACCATTGACGTGCACATTCGCAAACTGCGTGAAAAGGTAGGTGACCAGTTCATCAAAACGGTAAAAGGAGTAGGCTATAAAATTGACGCCTGAATTTGAATGAAGTTACGCCGATACAGGTAGCGCGCCGAGCTGCACTTTTCATTGGACTCACTGTTTTGATCCTCCTGGTGGTGATCCATTTTGTTGTTGCATCGCTTTTGTGGTGGGTGATATTGGTTGCTGTCATGCTGGTTTCTGCCATTTCTTTTGGTGTCATCTATTTCGCCATCGAACGCTTCATCAACCAGAAGATCAAAATCATCTACAAAACCATTCACACGCTCAAAAGTCCAAAAGACCCCGGTAAGAAAGAAATCGATATGCAGCAGGATTTTCTTGGGGAGATCAATCTGGAAGTGAAAAAATGGGCAGAAGAAAAGGCGACCGAAATCCGTGACTTGCGCCGAAGAGATGACTTCCGAAAAGAGTTCATCGGCAACCTGGCGCACGAACTGAAAACTCCGATTTTCAATATCCAGGGATATATTCTTACGCTGATCGAAGGTGCGCTCGACGATCCGGAAATCAACCGGAAATTTCTGATGCGTGCTTCGCGAAGTGTGGATCGTATGATTATGATCACCAACGATCTCGATACCATCAGTCGTTTTGAATCCGAGAGGATAGATCTGAAATATGAGAAAATTAACCTGTTGGAACTCGCCAAAGAGGTGATTGATGGTTTGGAAATGAACGCGCGCAACCGCAAGGTAAAAGTGCAACTCAATAGGGTTTATGACAAGCCTGTTTGGGTAAAGGCAGATCGCTTTCGGATCAGTCAGGTGTTTGTCAACCTGGTGAGCAACGCCATCAATTATGGTCGCGACGGTGGAAATTGTATCATATCGTTCGACGATCTCGACGAGAATATACTCATAGAAGTAACCGACGACGGTCCCGGAATCGAAGCCCGTCACCTTCCACGATTGTTTGAAAGATTTTACCGTGTAGACAAGAGTCGCTCGAAGAACATGGGCGGAACCGGCCTCGGACTGGCCATTGTGAAGCACATTGTTGAAGCGCACGGTCAGAGCATCACCGTCCGCAGCGAAGAGGGCAAAGGAACGACGTTGTCTTTCACGTTGAAGAAGGCATAGTTAAAACCAAGGGATTGGCTTCAAAACTGAATTCGGAGTGCACACTTTCCTATATTCGACTCCGCTCAATGAGCGGAAAGTGCTTCGCTGCTACTTCGGGTGAACTTTAATTCAATGGGCAGTTCAAGTCGGAACTAGATTCAGCATTCCTCCAGATTTTCTTAGGGGTCGTTAGGCCTAAGGTGGTCAGATACACTTAACTAAAAATAGCGGCCAATCGGAATACGCCAGGACTCAGCTCCGATCAAGAGCGCTCCAAACAGCGGCTTATTGAGACCGGGAAGCGACACGGGAGCTCGCCCGGCCGAAATTAGCCGGTGTGCAGAGCAACGGCAGTGAGGAGGTGCGTCTTGAATTTTTGCAACACTTTTTTTTCAAGAAAAAAGTGTTAAAGAAAAGAATATAAGGTTGTTGTTTGAAAAACTTGGATTGAAATTAGTCCAGTAATTGTTGTTGCGAATGTTTGAGTATTTGGCGGCCCATAGTTAACGCGTTCTATTCCTCCCCCAACGCCTCCTTCAAAACCTCGCTCCAGCTATTCACCATCTCCACCTCAAACTTTTCCCTACACGCTTCCGGATGTTTTAATGCTTCCCGAAATCCTTTTTTATTTCTCTGTCGCACAACTGGAAAGCCGAACGCCTGGGCAAAATGTTTAGCCAGGTAAATCTGTTCTGTTTGTCCCGGTGTTGGAACCAACAATGCTTTGCGCTGCATGGCTGCCAGATCGCACAACGTCGAATAGCCCGATCTGCAAACAATACCTTTACTCGCGGCAATTAGTTTTAGCAAATCCGCATCGTTGAGGTGTGGAAACCGCGTAATCGTACCGGTAATTTCTGGTGATTCCCCACCTTCCGGCTGTCCGGCCACTATGGCAACGGTCAGATTCAGTTTTTCTGCAGCGTCCACAATGAGATTTTCAAAATGGGTACGTTGAGGTTCGGGACCGGAAAGTAGTGCGGTCCAGTCGTATTGTGTTTTCGACTCCATAACAACAGGATTCATTCGGCTGAGTGGTCCCGGATAATAAATGGTTTGTACCGGTTTTCTGCCGTGGCTCAACATACCCGACAAATTCGGAATTCCCTCGACATCCGGCACCCATACCGCATCGAAGCGTTTCAGGAAAGTATGAACGAGTGAATTTACCGGCGAACTGAGCAATCCGGCTCGCAATTGGAGTTGGTGACTGATGATGACCGATGGTACGTTCACAGAACGAAATCCGTAGCGGTTGTCAGAAATGATCAGGTCGGGCTGTAACTTGTTCGTCAGCCATTCTGCCAGCGAATTTTCGCGCCGCATCTGCGAAGAAAACTTTGGAAGCTGACGCACCATGGCCAACATGAAAGATTGTTCGTAATCGATGGGTGGCTCCTCTAGTGGAATGTATTGAATATCGCTACCAAACTCCGGTTCATACAACGCTTTTTGCGGAGGGGTCAGCACCGCCCAAACTGCGCCCTTCAATTTCAGCAGTTCGCGCACCACCGGAATACACCGCGTCGCGTGCCCCAACCCCCAGGCCAACGGTGCGATGATAACGCGTTTCTGATTTTTTGCCATCGGGGCAAAGGTAGAGAAGAGTTTTTTGTCATTTCAACCTAATCGGACGGGTTGCGGTTTGGAAAGGATGGAGAGGCGGTTTGGAGTGGGAAGGTGATGAAGGAATAATAGGTTTTGAGAATCAGTTCCTTTTACGTCCTAAAATAGGTTCATCGGGAGTGGCGGATTGTGGTAGCAATGAAATTTCGTCCGCGAGTCGGATTTTTGCCGCTCCAAGCGGCTGCTATTTCCCCTCCTGAGAGGGGTAGGGGTGTGTCAGTAAGTCCTATTAAAAGCTTATTTTCATACATTTATATAATCGGATGATAAGAATTTATGCCACACCGAAAAATC
>CAZJLZ010000059.1:0-2607 GCA_964546775.1 uncultured Cryomorphaceae bacterium
GTAAAACTTCATCTTGCGGAAAATGAAGTCCGCTCAACTGTTCCTTCGAAATCTCTGGTACATAAGTGGTCGTTGACTTCATGGTGATTGATTTGGGGTGTTCTGTTGATGAAGTTAGGTATATTTTCGTGGAATAAATCAATTCGTGGCTTGTTTTAACGAATCGGTCTAAAGAGCCTGAAAGGTGTATTGATAGAAGTTTAATTTACCTTAACTTGGTGGATTCTAAATCACTTTTTTCCCCGCATGTATGCAATAGTCGATGTAGAAACCACTGGTTCGTATGCCGCCGGCAACGGAATTACGGAAATAGCCATTTGTATCCACAATGGCGTCCAAGCCGTAGACTGGTTTGAATCGCTGGTAAAACCAGATCGGAACATACCGATGTACATTACTGGACTCACCGGTATTACCAATGAGATGGTTGCCGGAGCCCCAACGTTTGAAGAGTTATTGCCCAGAATTGAAGAAATGACCAAAGGCTGCATTTTTGTAGCTCACCACGCACATTTCGATTACACTTTTGTGAAAAAAGGATTCGAGTTCCACGGAAAGCCCTATAACCGAAACAAGCTCTGTACCGTCAGGCTCAGTCGGAAATTGATTCCCGGTTTACCATCTTACAGCCTGGGTAGATTGTGTCGTCATTTGGAAATCAACCACCAGAATGCACATCGGGCAATGGGAGATGTAAAGGCGACTGTAGAATTGTTTGAAAGATTAATTGGGCTCGATGTTGAAAACTATATTCAACAAGTTGCCAAACGCAATTCAGGCGAAACCATTTTGCCAGCTCATTTGTCACGGAAAAAATTCGATGCCTTGCCCCAGGAGCCAGGGGTATATTATTTTAAGGACGGACATGGTAAAATTATTTACATCGGTAAAGCAGCCAATATCAAACAAAGGGTTCGTGCTCATTTCACCGGTGATGACAGCAGTGAAAAGTCAGAAGTTTTTAAGCGACAAATTTTTGATGTGAGTTTCAAAAAAACCGGGTCAGAGTTGGTGGCACTTTTGTTGGAAGACAGTGAAATCCGGAAGTATTGGCCGCGGTTTAATAAAGCTCAGAAAAGCCCAACCCGAAGTTTTGGGATTTACCGCTACGAAGATCAAAGGGGCTATATCCGCCTCGGCATTAACAAGGCTCCGGCAGCCAACGGGGCCGTGAAAACCTTTTCGCGGATGAGCGATGCCAAGGATGCGCTATCCCACCTCGTAGAAGACTTTGGACTGTGTGCTTCGTTTTGTGGTTTTGGAAGTTTTTGCGAGAAATGCGTGGATAGCGAAAAATCTTGTGGAATGGACGTAAAGCCTGAACCTTACAATCAAAAAGTTAATGAGGCACTGAAGCAATTCAGTATCGCGCGAAAAAAATGCGCCATCATTGGACAGGGCAGGGAGGGCGAAGAAAAATCGGTAGTGGTTCTTGATGGAGATCGCTACCTGGGTTTTGGGTTTGTGAAAGGCCGAATCGACAGCTCTTCTTTCGACGACATTTCGATGCACATCGATCGTTACCCCGAAAGCAGCACCATCCGAAAAATACTGTACAAACATCTCTCTGTAGCGGCAGCTACTGAAGTACTGTACTTCTGATTCTGCCCTCGTCTTCGGAGAAACATTCTTAACTTTCGTAGGCATTTTAAAAAGAATGGTCTCATGCGAAATTCTCTCGCGCAGATTTTCTATTTTGAATGGCGAGTTTTCAAAGCCATCATTGTACAGAATGTAATCCATTTTCACTGGAAACGGTTTCTGCTCACAATTGCTTTTGTGATCATTATCGTTTTCATCTCAATACTTACCGTAATTCTGAGGCTGATGGATGAGATATTTTACCGTAATTCTGAGGCTGATGGATGAGATATTTTATCGAAAGTACCGCGAGGTTCAGGTTCGTCAACCCGTGTTCATCATATCGAATCCACGCAGCGGTACTACTTTTTTGCATCGGTTGCTGTGCCTGGACGATGACCGCTTCACCTATTTTTTATTGTATCACACGTTTCTGCCTTCGGTTATTTTTTACCGGTTCATACTTCTGTTGAAGAAAATTGATCAACGACTCAACTGGCCCATGAAACGCTTTTTTACCCAGGTTGAAGATTGCGTTTTTGATGGGTGGAAAGACATTCATCCTATGGGATTTGAGGAGAGCGAAGAGGATGAAGGATTGTTCGTGTTATCGTTGATGTCACCCGCAATCGGCCTGATATGTCCATGGTTTAAAAAAATGAAATGGATATGGGTTCCGGACGAGTTGGAATCGGCTAAAAAGGAGGCCATGATGGCGTATTATCGGAATACCATACAACGCTTTCTCTACGCATGGGGTCCCGACAAGATTTTTCTTTCCAAAAATGTGATTTCTACCGGTAGAATGGAAATGTTGCTTCAGACTTTTCCAGATGCGAAAATCATTTATCCGGTCCGACATCCTTATCAAACCATTCCATCATTAACCAGTATGTTTTCTGCGCCCTGGAAGGTGGTTGCAGAAGATGTCCCCGAACAATCTCCTGAGTATCGTACGTGGGGAAATTTGAGTCAGGAATTATATCTGCACATGTATAAGGTGACACAACAAGTTGAATCCGATCA
>CAZJLZ010000060.1:0-7244 GCA_964546775.1 uncultured Cryomorphaceae bacterium
GTTTCATTTTATGAGGCAGTGATCTGCATTTTGATGGTAATGTCCATTGCTTTCGTTGTCCTTTCAAAATCGAGGCTTCATGCGGTGGTGGCGATGGGAATAGTGGGCTATGCCTTATGTCTGCTGTTTATGAATTTCGGAGCTCCGGATCTTGCAATGACACAGTTTACAATTGATACATTGACAGTAGTACTTTTTGTGCTCGTGCTGTACAATTTGCCTAAGTATCTTCAGTATTCCGATCCGCCGGCGAGAATTCGCGATAGCATCATTGGAATTTCATTCGGAACTTTGATCACGTTTCTGGCACTGGAAGTTATCCAGGAGCCGCTCAATAGAGAAACAAGCCAGTTTTTTGCAGAAAGTGCTTACCGGCAGGCACATGGAAAAAATGTGGTCAATGTAATCCTTGTAGATTTCAGAGGATTGGACACGCTTGGAGAAATAACTGTATTGACCGTTGCGGCACTTGGGGTGTATAGTTTGCTGAAATTACAGATCATTCCTAAAAAAGTGAAACCATGAAATCATTAATTCTGCGTACAGCAGCCAAATACTTGCTGCCGCTATTGCTGTTGTTTTCGGTTTTTATACTGCTTCGCGGACATTATTTGCCCGGTGGAGGTTTTGTAGGTGGACTGGTTGCAGCCATTGCGTTTGTATTACATGCATTTGCGAACGGAACTGAGAGTACGCAGAAATTTCTCACCTATCATCCGGCATATCTTATTCCTCTGGGTTTGTTTGTGGCTCTGATGAGTGGGTTGGTGCCAATGTTATTTGACCAGGCATTTTTAACCGGAACCTGGTTTCCTGAACCATTTCCGGTAATCGGCGCGGTAGGTTCGCCATTGTTTTTTGATATCGGAGTCTATCTGGTGGTAATAGGGGTTTCTCTGACCATCATTTTCACCATTGCCGAATCGACTTAATATGGAACTGATTATTGCTGTGATCACCGGAATTCTTTATGCAGCAGGCATATACATGATCCTGCGACGAAGTTTGGTAAAACTCATTTTAGGCTTGATATTGCTGAGCAATGGGGCAAATCTGCTCATTTTTCTGGTTGGTAGGCTTACTGCCGGAAAACCCCCGATAATTGCTGAAGACGAATCGGTATTGGCCGGTATCTACGCAGATCCAATTCCGCAGGCATTGATTCTCACCGCCATTGTTATTGGTTTCGGATTGCAGGCATTTGCCATTATAACCCTTAAAAGAGTTTACAAAGTTGTTGGGACAGATGACCTTGACATAATTGAAAGAAGCGACGAAGTATGACCCATTTCGGATTGATAGAACCCATCGCGTTTCATTTGTTCACGGCAATAGTGCTTATTGGATTCTGGAATAAACTCGAGATTCAGAGATATGTCAGTGCCATAGCCAGCATCATCGGAATTTTGATTGCTATCCGGTTGTTTTACACGGTCTGGAATGACGGTATTCTGGTGATGCAAGCCGGGGGATGGCAGGCGCCATTTGGAATTACGTTGGTTGGCGATACTTTCAGCGCTACTATGGTATTGATGACAAGCATAGTGACCCTGGCTGTATCGGTTTTTTCGGCAGTGAGCATCAGTAAACTCCGAATGAAATACGGCTATTATTCTATCCTCCACTTTCTGATTATGGGGCTGAACGGAGCCTTTCTTACCGGAGACATTTTTAACCTGTATGTGTGTTTTGAAGTTATTATCATCGCTTCGTTTGTGCTGATGACTTTGGGAGGTGAACGACCTCAACTCGAAGGTGCTATCAACTATATAACCATGAATCTGTTGGCATCGGTTATTTTTCTGACAGCTATAGCAATTTTGTACGGTCTGGTTGGAACATTGAATATGGCAGACCTTTCATTAAAACTTGCCGAAGAACAAAACAGAGGATTGGTCAATGCTACGGCTATTCTGTTTTTTGTGGGATTTGGAATTAAATCTGCAGTTTTTCCGCTTTATTTCTGGCTTCCGTCATCTTACCATACTCCACCATCAGCCATCGGAGCAGTTTTCGGTGGATTGCTGACCAAGGTTGGAGTATATGCCTTGTTGAGAGTGTACAGTTTGATGTTTATCCCCGATGAATTTATGTCAAACCTGCTCATTGTTATTGCAGCATTGACAATGCTTACCGGAGGTCTCGGAGCTCTGGTTCAAACGAATATGCGAAAAATGTTTTCGTATCTCATAGTTTGTCACATCGGTTTTATGATTGCAGGACTGGGGATGTACACGGAAATTGCTTTACTCGGCGCTGTATATTACCTGATACACGATATCATTGTGAAAACCAACTTGTTTTTGATGGGGGGACTTATTCTGAAAATAAATGGTACAGTAATGCTGCCAAAACTGGGCGGTATGTACGAACAATACCCGAAAATATCCATTCTCCTGGCCGTTGTTATGTTTTCACTCGTTGGGGTGCCTCCCTTGTCGGGATTCTGGCCCAAATTGTTTCTAATTCAAGGTGCATTTGAAACCCGGTCGTTTTATCTTGCAGGATTCATAGTTCTGGCAAGCTTTATTACTTTGATGGTCGTGGGGAAAATCTGGGCAGAAGTATTCTGGAAAAAAGGGGCAGGCCGGCAAGAAATGAATAAACCTTTCACTTTCTTCGATGAGCTACGCCCCCTGAAAAAAACAGTATTTATAACGCCCGTTGTTTTTCTGGCCATTGTTTCATTGTATATTGGATTTGGAGCTGAGCGTATGATAAATGTAGCCGGACAAATAGCAGCCGAACTCAAAGACACTTCGTCATACATCGAAGCCGTATTGGGTATAATGCCAACTGAAAATACCACAGAGCAATGATTAAGATATTTTTAATGAATGTATTGCTGGCTCTGGCGTGGGTTGCGCTCACAGGTCAGTTTTCATTGTCAAATTTTTTCTTTGG
Organism: uncultured Cryomorphaceae bacterium; assembly: GCA_964546775.1. GTDB lineage: Bacteria > Bacteroidota > Bacteroidia > Flavobacteriales_D > SKUL01 > SKUL01. Next base: position 2,905 of record CAZJLZ010000060.1, read on the forward strand.
TTATGTGCTCAGTTTCATTATTATGTTGGTTTACAGCCGTGAAAAAGAAAGTCGCAAATACTTCCTGCGTATTCCAAGGGTATTTGGTTTCCTTTTTTATTTCTTGTTCGAACTGATAAAAGCAAATATTCAGGTTGCCTACGATGTGGTAACGCCCACTTTTTATATGCGTCCCGGTATTGTGGCATACCCGTTGAGCGCGCGGTCAGACCTTGAAATCACTTTATTGGCCAATATTATTTCTCTTACTCCGGGTTCACTCAGCCTCGATGTTTCAGACGACAAAAAAGTGTTGTATGTCCATTCCATGTTTATCAAAGACAAAGAAACTTTTATTGCCAATATAAAAAACGGATTCGAGCGACGATTGCTTGATATCATGCGATGATGCTGAATGATTTCATACTCTATTTTATCATGCCGGTGCTCTGCGTGGCACTATTGCTAATCTTTTTTCGCTTTATCAAAGGACCTGATATTGCTGATCGGGTAGTAGCGGTTGACCTGATGATAACTTGTGGAATAGGGATCATTGCGAGTTACAGCATCATGACCGGCCAAAACACATTTCTCGATATTGCGATGATCCTGGCCTTGATTGCTTTTTTGGGTACCATAGCATATTCCTATTATCTCATCAAAAAGAAAAGAGGTGACTGACATAATTATCATGATACTTAGCGCTACTGGCGCGATTTTCATACTGCTGGCGTCTATTGGGCTGGTACGCATGCCGGACATATACCTTCGCATTTCTGTTACCACAAAAGCTGCTACTCTCGGCGTCGGCTTGGTATTGGTTGCTGCAGGGATTTATTTCAACGAAGCTTCGGTAATTTCCAGGGTTATTGCCATAATTTGTTTTTTGTTGCTCACGGCACCGGTCGCAGCGCATATGATCGGACGAACTGCCTACTATACCGGCACCAAACTTTGGGATAGATCCATCATTGATGATCTGAAAGGAAAATACGAGCGCAATGAACCTGAAGAGGGCGTGGATGAAATAGAAGATAAACGGGGCATTCCAAAATCCTGAAAAGGAGAATAGTTTAAAAAGAAAATTCCTTTTTAAAGTTTCGTAACTCTTCGGTAAAACTATCCTTTCGTTTGAATCGCTTGTTGATTCCAGAATCGGCCTTTACTTTTAATTGCCGTAGTTTCATGTGTTGATTAACGAACAACATTTCAAGGTCCGGAAATATTTCTCTCAATTCAACTGCAACATCGTTCACACTAAATATATGTTCTACCAGGTCGTATGTGCCCGTTGGTAGTGGATTTTCGATCAGTCCGGACAAAACATCCACAGCTTTGTTAATATGGATGAACGATCGACACTGTTCACCATCGCCATTTATGGTGATTCGGTTGCCAAAGTTTGCTTCGAACAAAAACCGGTTGATCATTGCATCGAATCGCATGCTTTTGCTGTACCCGTACACATTTCCGCATCGAATGATACAGCCATCCTGCTTTTCCAACAACCTTTTCACATGATCTTCGCCACGCATTTTTGACATTCCATATAAAGTTCCGGGATTGAGCGGAGTGCCAACTGATACTTCTTCGTCGGCAGAACCATAAACCGATACGCTGCTGATGTAGATAAATTTTTCCAAATCCGCAGCTTCAGCAGCGTATACGACTTCTGCGGTTCCCCAGTGATTGAGTTGTTCGAACAGATGGGGATGAGCATCGGCAAATGGTGTGGTAACTTTCGCCGCGAGATGATACAATACATCACATTCCGATACGGCTTTCTTGAGTTTTCGGGTATCTAGAATATCGGCATGAAGGTGGCGGATTCGATTCTTAGGAAACTTTTGTTGACCGAGGAACAAGTTGTAATTGCCCCGACTGAGATTATCGTAAAGGATTATTTCGTCAACCGTGTCGTTTGCAGCTAGGGCATAGGCCAGCTCTGTACCGATGTAACCGGCTCCTCCGGTAATCAAAATTTTCATGCTTACTTATTAATCAGATCTGTGTGCAAACCACATTCGGTTTTATTCATTCCGAACCATCTACCATCACGACCAGTAGAGAGATCGACTTTGCGGGTACAAGGCTCACAACCAACACTGGTATACCCTTTATCGTCGAGTGGATGTTTCGGTAAATTATGTTCTTTGGAGTAATCGTAGATCATTTTTGCAGACCAATCGAGGATGGGGTGAAATCGCCTAACACCATGAGGAGCAGCCTGCTCTGCCTGCATGCTTTTTCGATTCGCATTCTGATCTGCCCGAACTCCGTTGATCCAAACATCATACTTCATCAGGAATGGCTCAAGCGGTTGTGTTTTGTTCATAAAACAACACGTATCCGGATCAGAAGCAAAGTAAAAATGGCCGTTCGCATCGCGCTGGTGTGCCCTGCTCACAAGAGATTGTACATCTACCAGATTCAACCCAAACATTTCTGTAATCTCATCCCGAAAGGCAATGGTTTCCGGGAAATGAAAACCTGTGTTGATAAACATCACCGGAATGGCACGGTCAATTTCACTGATGATATGGAGTAGAGGAATGCTGTGTGTCTGAAACGATGAGGTTAAAAACAGTTTTTTACCTTCTGCACGGTAGCGTTCAATATACTCTTTGATTGTTGGAATCTGCACAGCCCAAAGGTAGGGAATCCGTGTAGCAAATACCTATTCAGAAAATCTAAAAATTCTAATTTAGCGTTACGAACCAAAATTTAAAGAAATGGGGAGCGAAGTTTCATATAAAGTAGACGAAATAATTTCCCGCTCACCTGACTGGGCACAGAAGATTCTGAATGAACTCAGAAGTATAATTTTAGATTGTGGACTTCAGGAAGCCGTAAAATGGGGTGCACCAGTATATACGCATCACGGCAATGTGGTAGGTATTGTGGGGCTGAAAAATTATGTTTCACTTTGGTTTTACGAAGGAGCACAACTGAGTGATCCGGAAAAGGTACTCATAGCTTCCGGCGAGAACACGCAGGCATTGCGACAGTGGAGATTTACATCGGTTCAGGAAATCGATCCGAAGAAGGTGACTGCCTATGTCAACGAAGCAGCATTGAACAGTGAAAAAGGTATTAAAACGACCAAAGCAAAAGTGAAGAAACCGGCTATTCCGGATTTATTCAAAGTAGCTTTCGAAAAGGAACCGATCTTAAAAGAGTTTTTTGGCGGTCTGGCTCCGTCCTATCAGCGAGACTTTGTTGTATTTGTTACAGAAGCAAAGCGAGAAGAAACACGTTTGCGTCGTCTCGAAAAAAGCCTGGCATTGATGAGGGAGGGCAAAGATCTTAACAGCAAGTATAAGAATTGCTGAGCCCATTATTCAATCCATTCGATATTTCCTGTTCCTTGTGACAATTCAGCCCAGAAGTTGGTTTCAAAAGTCAATTTAGCAATTGAGCAGGTAGAAAGATTTCCGATGGTACTATTGCACAAGTAATTAATGGTGTCTGTAATACCAGGGTTGTGTCCGAAAATGGCAATGGCAGATATGGAATCGGTCAGATCGATGATCACTTTCAACCATGTGTTTAAATCAGCATTGTAGAGTTTGTGTTCTACTTTGATAACAACCTCCTGATCCATAGCATCCGACATAAGTTGAGCGGTTCGTAAGGCACGTTGGGCAGAACTGGTGAGCCATAGCTCTGGTACTTCACTCAAGTCTTTCCAGATTTGAGCTACAACGGGAATACTATGTATGCCGCGGTCATTAAGTGGCCGCTCATGATCGGGTAGCGATGCTGACCAATCGGATTTAGCATGCCGGCACAGGAACAGAGTTTTCATAATTAAAATTGCGGGCAGATCCTGACAAGGAATCTACCCGCAATTTAACCAAATCTAAACCAAAATTATGCTGGCTTCAGCTCTTTTTCAAGCGGTTTTCTGAAAACCATTTGATTGTCGAACATGTCCAGTACCACGGGTTGTTCGGTGTCGATTGAACCCTGCAACAACTGTTTGCTCAAAACATTCAGTACCTGCTTTTGAATCACACGCTTTACAGGACGCGCACCGAATTGCGGGTCGAATCCTATTTGAGCCAGATGTTCAAGCGCATCTTTTGCCACAATCAATTCTATATTGCGCTCTTTTAAATGTTCAGCGAGTTGATCGAGTTGTATTTGCACGATTTGCTTTACTTCTTCTCTTCCAAGTGGATTGAACATCACCACTTCGTCGATACGGTTCAAAAATTCAGGGCGCATCGTCTTTTTCAGTTCTTCAAAAACCTGCGTTTTGGTCCGTTCTATAATTTCGTCCCGGTTGTGATCTTTCATTCCCTCAAAGTTCTCCTGAATCAGGTGTGAACCCACGTTTGAAGTCATGATGATGACTG
>CAZJLZ010000061.1:0-2746 GCA_964546775.1 uncultured Cryomorphaceae bacterium
CTGAACTGCATCTACCGCCCCACGTTCGTTCGCTACGATGGCCAGCAATTCAGACCGGGTACTTTGGAGATTCAGTTTGCCTAAAACGTCCGCTGTATCACGCATCTGGGGAATGGCTTTGGGTGATACAAAACTTCCGAAATCAACCGTATCGAATCCTACTTCAAGAATGGAATTGATGTAATCCGCTTTGGTAGAAGTTGGAATGAAGGTTTCGATTCCTTGCATGGCATCGCGTGGACATTCAATTAACTTAATAGACTCTACCGGGACTTTGTTCGACATGCGTTGGTGCTTTGTATTGGACAAAGATAGGGATTCACCGGGGCCTCAGCGCTACTCTGTCAGTCCGAAGTCAACAGCACATTGCCATGGAATATGAAATCCTGTATCGATTGTATATTTCCCCGTTGTTCCTCCCTGATGGATTGCATCACCTGTAGCAATTGAAAGGGCGTGTTTCATTCCTTGCAGCACATACCACCGGGCAATGGTCTCATCCCGGGCGTTCATGTATTGTTTCAGTTCTACGAAGGGAAGCTCTTCGAAACACTTATTGACCAACGAAGGTGAAATTTTGGCTCCGTGCAGTTGTGTCCATTGCGCAATCAAGTATTCGGCATTTGCGGGCTGAACCGTCTTGTCATTGGTTCCGTGAAACACTGAAATAGTAGGGTAAATGCCATTGAAATCCGGATTTTGCAACCGAACGAGATTGGCCCATTCTTCTCGTGTATATATCACTTTTCCGCGCATGGCCTTTTTAGCCGATCGAATATTCCACGCTGCTCCGTAAGGGCCACCCGCTACAATGGCTCCTGCGGAAAACAGATCAGGATAGCGTGCGAGCATGGCCACCGCCATAGCGCCCCCGGCAGATAAACCGGTGATGAAAATTCGACTGGTATCGACAGAAAATTCCATCTGAAAATGATTGAGCATTTGAAAAATAGAAGCGCACTCACCTTCATCAGAAGCAATGTCTTTTTCCTTAAACCAATTGAAACAATTTGTCATATTGTTGCTGAAACCGGTTTGGGGATAGAGTACAAAAAAACCGAGTGAATCGGCCAACTTATTCCAGCCGGTTTGCAAAGCCACTTCCTCGGCCGACTGTGTGCAACCGTGCAATACCACCACCAGCGGAGCGTTTTCACCGGCGAGTTGCGAGGGCACATAGCTGAACATTTCCAGATTACCGGGATTCGATCCGAAGCCCTCGGTTTTTTGCAAATTGACTTCCTGTGCTGACGTGAATGCATAACACAGTACAAATATTAAAATGCCGGAAAGTCGTGGATTAAACTGCACCTTCTTCCAATATGCGCTGATTGATTTTATTGATAAGACCAGGACCTTCGTACACAAATCCGGTATAAATCTGAATCAAATCCGCTCCCGCTTTAAGCTTTTCCATTGCATCCTCTGCGCTGTGAATGCCTCCTACTCCGATGATGGGCAAAGTTGGGCCTCCTTTTTGACGCAGATATCGAATCACCTCAGTGGATCTTTGGCGCAGTGGTTTTCCGCTCAAACCACCGGCTCCTATTTCAGAAATTTCGGTCTCGGGTGTTGTCAGTTTTTCTCTGGAAATGGTGGTATTGGTCGCGATTAAGCCATCAATTCGCGTTTCTTTCACAATTTGAACGATATCGTCAAGTTGATGATCGGTGAGATCGGGAGCGATTTTCAATAATACCGGACGACGTTCCGGTTTTGTGGCGTTGAGATCGTTGAGCGACTGCAACAGACGCGTTAATGGTTCCTTTTCCTGCAGCTCCCGCAATCCCGGAGTGTTTGGCGAACTTACATTGACCACGAAATAATCTACATAATCGTAAAGCGCTTCGAAACACAGTTTGTAATCATTTCCGGCTTCGTCATTCAGGGTATCCTTGTTTTTTCCGATGTTTCCTCCGATGATCAGCGTTGTATATCTGGAACGCAAACGCTTCGCAATCTTTTCTGCTCCGTCGTTGTTGAATCCCATTCGGTTAATCAACGCTTCATCCTGGGGAAGCCGGAACAATCTGGGTTGTGGATTGCCTTTTTGCGGACGGGGTGTTACCGTCCCGATTTCGACAAATCCGAACCCCATATAAAACCATTCGTTGATCAGCCTGCCGTTCTTATCCATCCCAGCGGCCAAACCCACCGGATTTTTAAACCGCAATCCAAATAGTTCTCTTTCAAGCTTTCTGTGTCTTATTGTACGCAGGTACCACATTCCGCGTACACCCGGAATCTGGAACAATACTTTGGTCATACCGAAAACCAGGTGGTGCGCCTTTTCTGCGTCAAATCGAAATAAGAAAGGTTTGATGAGCCGTTGATACATGCAAAGTGTTTGCGGGTAAAAGTAGGTTTTATCCGAAGGAATTGACTCATTTCTTCACCACCTTGTAATATCAATTCCGGGTATATAGTAATAGACAGAACCAATCAGGAACGCTTGGGGAAGTATCCGAAAGGTTTTAACTTTGAGAGACACAAAAAGAATTACTAACTTTAATAAAAAACTGATAATTATGGCATTCGAACTCCCAAAATTACCCTATGCATACGACGCATTGGAGCCGCATATTGATGCTCGCACAATGGAAATTCACTACAGCAAACACCACCAAGCATATACGACGAAATTAAACGATGCGATACAAGGTACCGATGCAGCCGATAAATCGATCGAAGAAATACTTAAGAACATTGACAATTACAGTACTGCCGTTCGCAACAATGGTGGCGG
>CAZJLZ010000062.1:0-8090 GCA_964546775.1 uncultured Cryomorphaceae bacterium
GTGCGTCAAAATAAAGTGATCCGCGTAAAAAGTGATGAATGCTGTCGGTTAAATAAAATTGTATCGGTGAGGCTACATCACCGGTGAGATGGTAAACAAGACCATATACACAATTTGAATCGTTGCTGATGAGCGTAGGAATTATATCATTCGCCTTTACATGGTGCTCGTAAGAAAGTTGATGGCTTTCATCCAGCAAATTGCGTAAATCATCTTCTATCGGCTTGTAGGTGAAATGAATTTTTGCTTTGTTGATCGGAAAATTAAGGTCAAACCAACAACGTTCAGGTTTGTCAGCCCGCAATTCGAATCTGCTGTATTTAGGTGTTTCAAATACAAATGGACATTCGATATCAATCTGATGGTATTCTTTTGCCGGTAAATCAATTCTGAAATACGCTTTTGGACGGGGCACCGGATCTTCGGTACAGCCGGACAAAAAGAGGATAACTGGAAGGACTTTGGCTATAATTTTCAAAGGGGCTGGTGATTGTTGATCGTAATTTTTACTCGCTTTATTTTCCTTTTATCGGCTGCATCAATGGTGAAAGTGTAATTTTCGAAATGAATGCGTTCATTCTTTTTTGGAATTTTCCCGGCAAGTTCCAGAATAAAACCTGCAAGTGAATCGGCCTCTCCTTTATGCATTTCAAACGGCGCCTCGTCGATTTCAAGAATGCGATAGAGATCTACAAGCAGTGTTTTTCCTTCAAAAATGTAGTTGTGATTGTCGAGTCTTGAATAAACTATTTCCTCATCGTCAAATTCATCAGTAATATCGCCGACAATTTCTTCAATGACGTCTTCGAGGGTTACAATTCCGGATGTCCCACCGTATTCATCTACCACAATAGCTAGGTGAATTTTTTTCTCCTGAAACTCCTTCAGCAAATCATCCAGTTTTTTATTCTCGGGTATGTAAAAAGGATTGCGCACAAGGGTTTGCCATTTGAAATTCGATCGGTCGGCGTAAGGTAGCAGGTCTTTTAAATAGAGTGTTCCGACTACTTCATCAAATGATTCTTTTATAATAGGTATGCGCGAATAACCGGATTCGAGGATTCCTTTTACCAGCGTTTCGTATGAAGTACGGATGTCAAATGCAGTTGTTTCAGTCCGTGGACGCATGATCTGCCGCACTTCGATGTTTCCGAATTTTACAATGCCTTCAAGAATGCGGTGCTCTTCTTTGGTTGTTTCCTGGTCACGTGTGAGCTCCAGAGCGTGCTCAAGTTCATCAAAACTAAGGTCGTTGTTATGATTTTTTCGTTTCAGACTTTTGCTTAAAAAGTTTGATCCATGAACAAGCAGCCCGCTCAATGGAGAAAACAATTTGGTGATACCAGACAATGGAGCGGCCATAAAAAGAGCCATGCGCAAAGGATTAGAAGCAGCGTATATCTTTGGTATCACTTCTCCAAAAAGTAGAATGATTACTGTTACAACCACAACTTCTATTACAAACTCCAGCACTTCATTGTCGGCAGAAAAAATATTGCCCAGGATAAAGGCCGATATCACAACAATCGCAATATTTACGAGGTTGTTGGATATCAAAATCGTGGCAAGCAGTCTTGATGGTTTGCTCAGAAGTTCGGACACTCTTTTATGTGCTGAAGACGGGGTTTCTTCCAGGGCTTTAACATCACCAGGAGAAAGTGAAAAATAAGCAACTTCGGAGCCGGATACCAGTGCAGAGCAAATCAGCAGTAACATCAACACTACAATTGCTCCCAAAGTAACAGTATCTGGACCGCTGAATGTAGTAGCCAGAATGCAATGAAAGGGTTCGCTTAGGGGAGGGTTCACTTTAGGTTTTGAATGAGTTGCCCTGCTTAAAAGGGTAAGTCGTCTTCTTCTGATTCGAGATTTGAAGTTTTGTTGCTACCTCCGCTGTTTTGGGATTCTACAGACTCGTGTCGGGGTTCGGAACGTTCAGATTTGGCGCCATCTCCGTCGGATTTACCTCCAAGCATGGTCATTTCGTTTGCCACAACTTCTGTCATATAGCGCTGGTTTCCTTCTTTGTCCTGATAGCTGCGTGTCTGTATTTTCCCTTCAACGTAAATTTGTTTTCCTTTTTCAAGAAAGCGCTCAGCTACGTCAGCGAGTCCCCGCCACATTACGATGTTGTGCCATTCGGTACGGGTAATCGTTTGTCCGGTATTTTTGTCTTTGTATGATTCTGACGTTGCCAATGGAAAGGAGCACACCTTTACACCGTTTTCGAGGGTTCGTACTTCAGGATCTTTTCCGAGATTTCCGAGTAGTATTACTTTGTTTACACCAGCCATAAGTCATTAATTTTCTGCAAATATATTGGGTTTAAATTACAATTTTATTTTGTTTCTGTGAAAATGCGTTCTGACAGGTAGCGTTCAATGGGTTTGGGAACGGCATATTTCTGCAATTGAAAGGCGTTTGCCACGTAAACAAGATGTTCAGCAGGGGTGAATTCGTGGAGGTCAAACAACCAGAACCGGGCAATAATTTTTCGGTGCGTGAGCAAATGGGTCAGCGGTTCGGAACTTTCTGCAAGTTTCAATGACGGTAATCCGGATGCGTTGGCGGCCTTCTGAAGTTGGCTTCGGTCGGGACTTTTCTTACTGCTCATCACTGGGAATTCATACATATTTCCCCAAATGCCATTTGTGGGTCGTTGTTGCAGAAAAATTCCTTCATTCAACCGGATCACGAAATAATTAAGGTGCAGCATTTCTTTGCGCAACACCTTTTCCTTCACAGGAAATTCGGAAACCCTGTTTAATTGATAAGCCGCGCAGGAGTTTTGGAAAACACAGACGTGACATTGCGGATTATTCGGTGTACAAATCATAGCTCCGAATTCCATCATGGCCTGGTTAAAATTACCGGGTTGTTTTTTGTCCAGCAACGAATCAGCCAAAGCCTGGAATTCCTTTTTACCTTCGGAACTGTCTATCGGGGTTGAGATCGCGAAATGTCTGCTCAGAAAACGGTATACATTTCCATCAACAACGGCAACAGGCTCGTCGTAACAGATAGATGCAATAGCGGCTGCAGAATACGGACCGACGCCTTTAAGTTTAAGAAGCTCACGGTAACTGGACGGAAAATCTCCGTCGAATTCGCCGACTACTTGTATTGCGGCGGCGTGTAAATTTCGTGCTCTCGAATAGTATCCCAGCCCCTGCCAAAGTTTCAGTATCTCTTCTTCGCGGGCCTCAGCCAATTTTTTGACAGTAGGAAAGCTTTTTATGAAGCGGTTATAATACGGAAGACCCTGAGAGATTCGTGTTTGTTGCAGGATTATTTCCGAAAGCCAAACCGGATATGGAGTAGGATTGTTCCTCCAGGGTAAAAGGCGTTTATTTTTTGAATACCAAGTGTTTAGGACAGTAGTGAAATTCATTGGTAGGTTAAAACTACGGGTTAAGTGGTTCAATTTCAAAGTTAATCGAAATTATCTTTGAGGTATCCGACTGATCTTTATATTTGCCTGTGAAACGAAACATTTTTGAAACTTAATTAAAGCTTAATAATTATGACTAAAGCAGATTTGGTAAGTGAGATTTCTGAGAAAACCGGAGTTGAAAAAGCAGCGGTTCAATCAACAATTGAAACTTTTATGACATCGGTAAAAGGATCTTTGGAAAAGGGTGAGAATGTATACCTACGAGGATTTGGGAGTTTTATTGTGAAGAAACGTGCGAAGAAAACGGGACGGAATATTTCCAAGAACACTACCATTATTATTCCTGAGCATTTTATCCCGGCATTTAAGCCAGCTAAAGTGTTTGTAGAAAAAGTAAGATCCAAGGTGAAGAAGAAGAAATAACCTGTGAATATTATTTTTCTGATGAGCAGCCAAAAGAAACCACAAATTGTTGTACTTTTGGCTGCTCTTTTTTTGATAGTTCTTTTAATACTTGCTCCGCGAATTCCTCAGGAATACAGAGAAATGGCTGAAGAGGTTTCCTCACAGTCTTCCGACCCTGTTGAACAGCGGATCAACGAAGCAGTAGCTTTGGTGCAAAGCGGGAACAATCCCATGCAGGGAATCATGATGCTTCGCGAGATTCTTGAAGAAGATCCGGATCGTGTTGAAGTGCATTGGCAGCTGGCGCACTTTTCGGTTCAAAGCGGTCAATACGATAAAGCTGCAGAACGTTTCGAGAAAGTGATCGAACTCGATCAGACAGGAATGTATCCTGATGCCCGGTTCTATTTGGGTAAAACTTATGCGTCGCTTAACAGAAATGATGATGCCATTCGGCATTTTGAGCGATATCTCGAGCAGTCAACAGACAGCACTGTTAGAAAAAGAGTAGAAGAATTTATTACAGAATTGAAGAATTAACAGATAAAAGTATTGAGTTATGCCAAGCGGTAAAAAGAGAAAAAGACACAAAATGTCTACCCATAAACGCAAAAAGCGTTTAAGAAAAAACCGACACAAGAAGAAGAAGTAGTTCTTGATTCAGGTCCTTACGATAACTACTTCCTGTTAGCATCTTCCTGGATTGTTGAACATGCGACTGTGGGCTTGAAAAGAAAGGTCTTGCAGATCGCGCAATTCGTGTATTGTGGCGTTTGAACTTATTATAGATGCGAATTCGAAAGAATCGCAACTTGCATTGCTCGATAACAAAGAGCTCGTAGAACTGCATCGGGAAAAAACAAATCCCGAATTTGCTGTTGGGGATATCTATCTTGGTAAAGTCAAGAAGGTAATTCCTAACCTGAATGCAGCTTTTGTGGATGTTGGCTACTCGAAGGATGCTTTTTTGCATTACCTCGACCTGGGTCAACAATACAGTTCATCCAGTACCTGGGTGAAACTGGTACAGTCAAAAAAATTCAACTCGGCCGATCTGGCCAACTTCCGGCAAGAGGAAGACATTGATAAGAATGGCAAAATAAAGGATCAACTCACCACCGGGCAGCACATTCTTGTGCAAATTGCGAAAGAACCCATTTCCACCAAAGGTCCACGGCTCACTGCCGAGATTACGATTGCCGGCCGATACCTGATACTTGTGCCTTTTTCGTCCAAGATTTCTATTTCTCAAAAAATTACCGACCAAAAAGAGCGGACCCGGTTAAAACGTTTGATGCAAAGTATCAAGCCAAAAGGTTTTGGGGTTATTATCCGCACTGTAGCAGAAAATAAAAAAGTGGCCCAACTCGATTCCGATTTGCTCAACTCCTACGAAAGGTGGAAGATGTTACACAAAAATCTGGCGTATGCAAAGCCGGTGAAGCGTGTGTTGGGTGAGATCGATAAAACGAGTGTCGTTCTTCGCGATCTACTGAACAAGGAATTCAATACCATCCGGGTAAACAGTCCCGAGATGGCGGAGGAGATCAAAACCTATCTGCGCAAAGTAGCGCCCGATCACGAAAAAATTGTAAAACTCTACAACGGCAAAACCGATATTTTCGAGTTTTTCAACGTACAGAAACAAATTAAATCGTCGTTCGGTCGGCAGGTTAACTTACCCAGCGGAGGATATCTGATTATTGAGCATACAGAGGCCATGCATGTGGTGGACGTTAATAGCGGAAACCGGAAGAGCGCCGAAAAGAATCAGGAGCAGAATGCTCTGGAAACAAATCTCGAGTCAGCCAAAGAGCTTGCTCGTGTCCTCAGACTGCGGGATATGGGTGGAATCATTGTCGTTGATTTCATCGATATGCAGGATCGCAACAACCAGAAGTTGTTGTACGAGAAGATGAAAGAGTACATGAAAGACGATCGTGCGAAACACAACGTTTTGCCACCGAGTAAATTTGGGGTTGTTGAAATTACGAGACAACGCGTTCGTCCCGAGACCAATATTGAAACCACCGAGCACTGTCCAACCTGCGGAGGAACCGGTAAAGTAGAGGCCACACTTTTGGTTCCCGATGAAATTGAGAACCACCTTCGTCACATTGTTGAAGAACGCAATCCGAAAAAAATAGAAATTCATTGCAGCCCTTTCCTCGCGGCATATTTTAAGAAAGGCTTGATTTCGGTAGAGCGCAAATGGCGATTTAAATATAAGCGACCGATTATTTTTGTATCCAATTCGGCCATGCAATTTCTCGAGTATCATTTCTTTGACGAGGTGCAGCAGGAAATAGAATTCTAACCATTTTTAATAGAGTGGTGGTTGCTGCGAAACGATGGATTATCAACAACCTAAATACCAGCTGTCAGAAGCACTCGACCGAATAAAAGTCTGGTGTGATTTGCAGGAACGCGCCCAACAAGAAGTTCGTGATAAACTCTATAGCTGGGGATTGCATCAGAAGGAAGTTGAATCATTTATTGCAGAACTCATTGGAGCGAATTTCTTAAACGAAGAGCGTTTCGCACGGGCTTATGTCAGCGGAAAATTTCGCATCAAACGCTGGGGCCGGAACAAAATAATCAACGGATTAAAATTCAGGAAAATCAGCACTCATTGTATCCGGATTGGTTTACAGGAAATTGAGGAGAAAGAATACAAAGAAGTAATGGATGCACTCATCGAAAAGAAATCTACGCTTTTAAGAGAACCTCAGGAGTATATTAGACGACAGAAAATTGCGGCTTATCTTGCACAGCGTGGTTTTGAATCGGATCTTGTATGGCCCCGTATTGATCAGTTTTTCCGGACATAACTGCATTTAATATAGCCGCCCGATCACGGGTAAAATACTAATTTTGAATCATGATTCAGCAAGAGGAACTACAGGATTTTGGTGAGCGATTGAAGGCATTGAGAGGGTATCTGGATATCGATCACAAACTGGAACAAATCCGGGAAGAGCAGAAGTTGACAGAGGATCCTGATTTCTGGTCCGATTCGAAGAAGGCCGAATTGATTCTCAAGCAAATCCGCAATAAAAAGTCTTGGACGGACGCCTACCAGCAGGCAGAGTCAGCGTTGGAAGATCTTCAGGTACTCTACGACTTTTTTAAAGAAGGAGAAGCCACCGAAACAGAACTAGAACAGCAATACAGTAAAGCGTCCAAGTTGATGGACGATCTCGAATTCAGAAACATGCTTTCCGGTGAAGAGGACGGACTTTCGGCTATTTTGCAGATTACCGCTGGTGCCGGAGGTACCGAAAGTTGCGATTGGGCCCAGATGCTGATGCGCATGTACATCATGTGGGCCGAAACCAATGGCTATAAATTGCGGGAACTCGATTTACAGTCAGGAGAGGTAGCAGGCATCAAGCAGGTCACTTTAGAAATCGATGGCGATTACGCTTTCGGAAATCTGAAAGGTGAGAATGGTGTTCACCGGTTGGTTCGCATTTCTCCGTACGACAGCAGCGCACGACGCCATACTTCGTTTGTTTCGGTGTATGTCTATCCTTTGGTAGACGATACCATTCAAATCGATATCAACCCCTCTGACATAACCTGGGACACTTATCGTTCGAGTGGGGCTGGGGGACAGGCAGTCAATAAAATTGAAACTGCAGTTCGGTTGAAACATGCGCCTACGGGAATCATTATTGAAAATTCTGAAACACGATCCCAGTTCGAAAACAAGGACAAGGCGTTACAATTGCTCAAATCACAGTTATACGAATTGGAGTTGAGCAAGAAAAACGAAGCGCGAGCCGAAATAGAAGCGGGTAAGAAAAAGATTGAATGGGGTTCGCAGATCAGAAATTATGTGCTGCATCCATATAAACTGGTTAAAGATGTGCGCACGGGAGCAGAAACCAGTAATGTAGAAGATGTATTAAACGGAGAAATAGACGAATTTTTAAGAGCCTACCTCATGCAGGCAGGGTCTGCTAAAAGCCAGGTTTAAATTATGAGTTCATTTACCATTTATCACAATCCCCGATGTTCAAAAAGCCGTCAGGCACTCGAAATTTTACGCGCCAATGGTGTGGATCCTGAAATAGTAGAGTATTTAAAAGACATTCCTACCCGAAAAGAGCTACAAACAATACTGGTCAAACTCAATCTGAAACCAAAAGATATCTTAAGAACCGGCGAGCAGATTTATAAAGATAAATTCAGGACGATGCGATTCACTGACGACGAGTGGCTTGAGGTCATGATCGAATTTCCCAAATTGATTGAACGACCAATTGTTGTAAAGGGCAACAAGGCA